>CAZNQJ010000135.1:0-5194 GCA_964575205.1 uncultured Campylobacterales bacterium
CGCGGCCGAGTTCCGAATAAAGCACTCTTCCTTTACCGAAAAAGGCGTTGTACTGGATCTTGACCGTGTCGGCTGAATTGAAACGCTCAGCCGTGTTATCGGCATTGTAAAACATTGCCGAAAGAGAGCCCAGGCCGTCTTTCGTCGTAATACGCAGCTTGTCGCCGCGCTTGATGATCTTCGACCAGCGTGCACCGCCGGGAAGGACTTCATCGAGAATAATATCTTCGGATTTCAAGTTTTTGTGTTCTGTTATCATTGTTTCTCCTTCAGGGTTGTTTCGGGCCGTCCCGCTCGTTATGATGCCGCAAGTCGTCCAGCGGCACGGAAGATAGCTCTTCCAGGTGTTATTTAGATCTTTACGGTTTTGTCGATCTCTTCGAGTATCGCTCTTTCGGTATGACCTACGGGAATATCGTAGGTGATACGGGCGCCGTAGGCGTTCGGCGCCTGCGGGTCATGGCGGACCTTGTCGAAGACCAGCAGACGCGTTCCGAGGTAGAAGCCTTCGTGGAGGTCGTGGGTGACCATGACCACCGTAAGGTTGTTCTTCTTCCACAGGTCGAGGATCAGCGCATGCATGTCGGCACGGATACCCGGGTCGAGCGCCCCGAAAGGCTCGTCCAGCAGCAGGATCTTCGGCTTTTTGACCAGGGCCTGGGCGATGGAGAGACGCTGCTGCATCCCGCCCGAAAGCGCGCTCGGGTATTTGTCCGCCGAATCGGCCAGACCGACCGCTTCGAGCATCTCCATGGCACGTTCTCTGGCCGCTTTGCGTCTCTTTCCGAAGAGTTTTCCCAGAATGCGGGACTCTTCGAACTCGATGCCGAGCATGACGTTGTTAAGCACACTCAGGTGCTCAAAGACCGAGTAGCGCTGGAAGACGATGCCGCGGTCGACGCCCGGTTCGCTCGGAAACGGTTCGCCGTCAAGCAAAAAGGTACCGCGTGAAGGGGTCTCCTGCCCGAGCAGCATCTTCAAGAAGGTGGTCTTGCCGCAGCCCGAAGGGCCGACAAGGGTACAAAACTCACCCGCTTCGATGTTGAGCGACAGGTTCTCAAGCACGACGTTGCCTGCGTACTCTTTCCAGAGGTGCTTTATGGTGACGAGGCTCATGAACGCTCCTTTCCGGCATCATACCAAGGGAAGACCTTGTAGGTGAACTTCTTGAGCAGGTAGTCGAACAAGAAGGCGAGGAAGGTGATCCACGCCACGTAGGGCAGGATCACATCCATCGACAGGTAACGGCGCACCAGGAAGATGCGGTAACCCAGACCCTCAGTAGCCGCGATCGCTTCGGCGGAGATCAGGAAGATCCATGCCGTTCCCAGTGTCAGGCGGACCGCATCAAAGAGGCGCGGCAGGACCTGCGGCAGGACGACACGGACAACGATGGTCCAGGTCGATGCGCCCAGGGTCTGCGCCTTGATAAGCTGCTCGGCAGGGATCTCGGAGACACGCTGCTGCAGATCGCGGACGATCAGCGGGGTAACACCGATGACGATCAGTGCTACTTTAGCCAGCTCACCCATGCCGATGACAATGAATAAGATGGGCAAAACAGCCATCGGCGGCACCATGGAAAAGGCCGCTACGAAAGGCGAAAGCCCCGCACGTACGAAGGGGATGAGTCCCAGAGGGATCCCCATAAGCAGTGCCAGAACGGCACTGATCAGAACCCCAAGACCGAGACGTTTGAGTGAGGCGACCGTGTCTTCGACAAAGAGGAGCTCGCCCGTACGCTTGCTCGGCGTGAAGGCCATGCGGTCGACGGCCTCTACAAAGCTTGACATGGAGGGCAGCAGCTTGTCGTTCGCATTCTCCGCCAATCGCGCATCAGACGCGATGAGGTAGAAGAGAATGAGGACGAAGAACGGCAGCAGTCCCAGAAAAAGAGCCGTCGCTTTGGACGGTCTGAGGTTCATGAATCGTTTCATAGGAGTACCTTAGAGTTTCCCGTCCGCAGCCATTTTGACATAGGTATCGGTGAAACGGAGTTTGATGTTTTTGGTGTCGCCGAAGGTCTTGCCGCCCGGGAACGCCATTCCGATAAATTCCGCACTCGGTGCGCCTTCGCCTAGGATGCCGTGGTCAAACGAAAACTCGCTCACTTTTTTCATCGTCTGAGGCAGTGCCGGGCTGTCGGCAAATTTGACGGCTTCGCTGGCGTCGTAGAACATCATCGTCGAGTCAAGCTGGCTTTTGTACCCTTTAAGGTCAGTTCCGGAAGCCTGTGCCATGAACTCGAGCGCTTTGGTGTCGCCTTTCTTCATCAGCGCCATTACTTCGAACCATGCCCCTGTCAAGGCTTTCGCCAGTTTCGGGTTGTCGTTGAGCGTTTCGGTGTTGATGACCAGCATGTCGATGATCTCGCCCGGGATCTCTTTGGAATCGAAAACGATGTGGGCGTTTTTGTAGTTGCTGGTGATCTCGCTGAGCTGAGGGTTCCATGCCGTTACCGCCGTGACATCTTTGGATGAGAAGGCGGCTACGATATCGGCATCGGAGGTGTTGACGACTTTGACGTCGCGTTCGCTCAGACCGGCAGACTCAAGAGCGCGTGCAAGAAGGTAGTGAGAGACGGAAAGTTCGACGAGGTTGACGCTTTGCCCTTTGATGTCGGAAAGTTTCGATTTGTCTTTAAGAACGATCGCGTCGTTGCCGTTGGAGAAATCGCCCATGATGACCGCCGTCGAGTCGACGCCGCCCGCAGCCGGGATGGTCAGTGCGTCCATGTTGGTCATCAGACAGCCGTCGAACTTGCCTGCCGTGTACTGGTTGATCGATTCGATATAGTCGTTGACCTGGACCATCTCGATCTCAATGCCGTACTTCTTGGCCCATTTGTCGATGATCCCTTTTTGCTGGGCATAATCCCAGGGCATCCAGCCGACATAGATGGTCCAGGATACCTGGAACTTCTCTTTGACTTCCGCCATAAGCGATGAGGCGCCGAGGCTCATGACCAACGATGTGGCAACTAGCAGTTTGGATGTGGATGTGAAGAGAGATTTCATAAGAAACTCCTGAGTAGGTTTGGGTTAAACACGCCAAGAGGCCGAAAACCTCCCGGGCTTTTATCCCTCCGTGTAACCCCTGCTCAAGAGGTTGACGGCTCTCGGACCAGACACAGATCGCTCTGCCGGAACCCTAGCCGTCTATTAGACAATATGAGGCTTTTAGGCCTCATGACATGTTTTCTAGGCACCATTTTATCAGTCGATGAAAAAACTGTGCACAGTTTGGTGGCTAAAAAATAGACAATTTTGACGCAATGTAAAAAAAGTGCATTTTTTTATGAATGTTTGAGAAACGTTTTCAGGTTATCAGGATTTTTGGTCTGGCAAGTGTACGCGGTTTTTTTGATCGCGAAGCGCTCCTACTCGCACTGCACATTGTTTCGCTCGAACTCTTTTGCACGGTAGAGCGCCCTGTCGATACGTGCAAAAAGGGTGTCAACGGTGTCCTCCTCGCGGTAGGCCGTTACACCGAAACTGCAGGTAAGTCTGATACCGCCGTTGAAGCGCCTCTCTTCGATGGCCCTACGCAGCTCTTCAGCGATGAGCGTGGCCTGTTGGCACGTTGTGTTGGGCAGTATGATGACGAACTCCTCGCCGCCCCAGCGGGAGACAAGGTCGGAGTCGCGCAGGTACTCCTGTAGCGCAAGGGCGATCTCGCGCAGGACGATGTCGCCGCTCTGGTGGCCGTAGCGGTCGTTCACCTCTTTGAAGAAGTCGACGTCAACCATGATAAGCGCGAGCGGGCGGCTGTAGCGTTTTGCCCGGCTGAGCTCTTTTTGCAGCATCTCTTCGAACATATGGCGGCTGTAGACGGTAGTCAGTCTGTCATGGCTGGCGATATGGCTGATCTCTTCGAGCTGGCGCTGCAGGGTGATATTGAGCTTTTCGAGTTCGAGGGTGCGCTCTTTGACAAGGTTTTCGAGGGTGGCGTTGTTCGATTGCAGCAGTTTGTTCTGACGGTGCAGCTCGTCCTGCGCCGTCTTGGCGGCATGAATGTCAAGGTGGGCGCCGATCATTCTAGCCACCTTGCCCTCAGGCGTGCGTTCGACGATCTGCGCGATATCCTCGATCCACAAATAGCTGCCGTCTGCGCGTCTGCAGCGGTATTCGATGCGGTACTTTTCGCTTTTTCCGTTGAGGTAGGCTTCAAAATGCTCCATCACCCTGGAGTAATCGTCGGGGTGGATCACGTTTTCCCAGGTGAGGACATCCTTGTCGAAACTGTCCACGCCGTAGCCCAGCATACGGTACCAGCCGGGACTGCGTTCGACGTGCCCGCTCAGGGCATTCCAGTCCCACAGCCCCTCGCGGATAATATCAAGAACGTAGGTAAGTGTCTTTTCTGCTTCGTTAAGAGTGTTATGTGAATATCGTCTATTCATGGTCCGCTCGATTTGGGCTTTATACCGGCCCGGCTAAGTGCATAATATCCATTATACTCAAATTATATAACTGAGTCTAACGGAGGTAGCTCTCTTTGCCGATAGTGGAGAAAATAAGCGGGGTTGTCAGTCGGAAGAAACCGGGAGAGACCCGGCAGAAGAAGATGCAAAAAAAGGCGATCATACCGCCCCGAAAAGTACCTTGCCTTCGGCTTTTTGAAGCGCTTTGATCTCTTCATAGCTTTTATCGCTGATGCGAAGCGGTGTTCTTTTGATCTCGTCGTAAACCGTATCGATCTTCTCTTCTGCGGAGGCCTTCTTAAGGTCGCCTTTGGAGAGGTCGGCGTAATCGAGCAGTTCGTTCCATACCGAGCTCTCATCGAGCGCGAACATGTTGAAGGTAAAGCCTTCATACTCAACTTTCCCGTTTGCGTCCAGGTCAGTGACAAAGATCATATAAAGACCGTCCGGTGACAGTACCTCTTTATAACGCTCAACGAACGGCTCGAAAAAGTCCAGTGTTTCAAGTTCGCAGGCGATGAAGTCGATTTTGTCGCTGTTGCTGACAAGGATCATCTGTGTTGCGGTTGCTTTGGGAGGGAGCTGTCTGTCGGCTGACATGACTTTGCCCGGCGTAATGATAAGGCTGCCGCGGTAGGCGTAGGCGTATTTGTCTGTTTTAGCGTTGAATGATGCCTGCCATTGCAAGCTGTTGTTGTAGATGAAGTCCTGTACTGTTGACATGGGTGATAATCCTTTTGTAAGTTTTGTCAGAGAATGCAATTTTGGTTC
>CAZNQJ010000136.1:0-1707 GCA_964575205.1 uncultured Campylobacterales bacterium
CGTCAAAGCGGTGAAGTCCGGCCGGCAGATTTTCGACAACATCCGCAAATTCATTAAATACACGATGACGAGTAACTCCGGCGAGATCTGGACGATCTTTCTGGCCCCCTTCTTCGGGCTTCCCATTCCACTTCTGCCGATCCCTAGTCTCTGGATCAACCTGGTGACGGACGGGCTTCCCGGTCTTGCCCTGGCTGCCGAGCCCGCGGAAAAGGGGATCATGGAAAAACCGCCGCGCCATCCGAAGGAGAGCGTGTTTTCCCACGGTCTTGGAATCCACATCATCTGGGTCGGTCTGCTGATGGGGTTTGTCACCCTCTTTACGCAGGCCTGGGCGATCGGAACCGAGCACGCCCACTGGCAGACGATGGTCTTCACCGTGTTGTGTCTGAGCCAGATGGGGCATGTGCTGGCTATCCGGTCGGAAACAGAATCACTCTTCACCCAGGGGCTCTTCTCCAACAAACCCCTTCTGGGCGCCGTCGTGTTGACCTTTCTTCTGCAGATGGCGACGATCTATCTCCCTTTCCTGAACCCGATCTTCAAAACGGAGCCTTTGAACCCATTTGAACTGCTCATTACGCTTCTGCTGTCGTCCGTCGTGTTCATTGCCGTGGAGATAGAAAAGTGGGTGAAACGTCGGCGCAGGGACGTTGTGAGTCTTTAGTCCCAGGGTTTGTCTTTACCCCGCAGCGGCTGAAGATTTACTTTTCAGCGCGTTCCAAAGATTCACTCGCAAGCTCTCCGGCTTCTGATATAATCGGCATAATGCAATTTCAGGGATAAAAACAATATGTTGAAAAAACTCAGAACAGTCTCTTTTTTGACAGCGCTGCTCTTTTTTGCGACAACCCGATTGCTGAGCGATGAACTTACTATCGTCAATGAGGTCAAGTTCAGTAAGATAATCGACGGCAAAAACAGAATGAACAGATTTGAAGCGAGCGGAGTGCGTCTGGTCAACGATAGGATCTACGTCGTCTTTGACAACGACAGCCGGGTGGCCCGTGTGAACATGAAGCTTACAAAAGCAAAACTGTTGGGAAAAGCCCGCGAAAAAGTCGGCTATGAGGGTATAACCTACAATCCTTACGATAAAACATTTTATCTGGTAGAAGAGTCGCTGAAACATGCGGGGCGATGGCATGCCCGTTTGAGTATCACGGATAAGGATTTTTCGTCAACACCGAAGCGCAGCTGGCTTGGTTATGCCTTTGAAAGCGGGAACAGAGGGTTTGAAGGGCTTGCCTTTTTGCGCAAAAATAGCACAAACTATGTGTTGGCGCTCTGCGAAGGCAACGGCTGCAGGGCGGGGCGTGACGGTGAAAAGCCCGGAGGCGGGACCATACAGCTCTTTGAGCAGAAAAAAGAGGCGTGGAAACATGTACATTCCATCACTCTGCCAAAGACATTGGCGTTCAGTGACTATTCAGGGCTGGACATCAGCGCAGACAATACCCTGGCTGTCAGCTCGCAGGAGTCCTCCGCTATCTGGATCGGCAAGCTGGATGTCAATGCGTGGAAAACGGTGGGTGAGGGCAAGGTCTATGCTTTTCCGACGGACAGAAAAGGTGATAGACTCTATTGCAATGTCGAAGGCATCGCATGGATCGGCAAAGATCGGCTTGCGGTCGTCAGCGATGCGAAAAAAAAGTCGCAGTCCGGCAGCTGCAAGAAGAAAGAGCAGTCCATACTTATCGTAAAATT
>CAZNQJ010000136.1:1807-5141 GCA_964575205.1 uncultured Campylobacterales bacterium
CAGTAACAGAAAAGAGATCAGCTCTCAGCGAATCTCTTAATGTCCTATTTGCCTTTGATGACTGTTTTACCGGTACTATAAAGACTTAAAATACTTGTTATCTGGTAGTCAACACTGGAAACATCGGTGATGCCGCTGTTCGCTTTAGCGTTTTCAATACTGCAGTTACCCGTCGCAACTAAACCTAAAATCGATGTACACGTATCGGATTCACCCGTTTTGAGACCTTCCGTACTGCTTGTCGCTGTTACAGGTGCTTCTATATTTTGGTATATCGCACCGACTGTCGGATGAACGGCACATCCCGCAAACAGTGCAGCTGTTACTGCCGTCATAGCAGCGTATGTCAGAACTTTTATCATGGTGTCTTCCTTTTATTTATAGAGAGTAAAAAGAATATACTTTAAAAACTATTTATAACTATACTGCTCGGAAACTAACGATAGTTTTCCTCAGTAATATTTCAGCTTGAGCCGGGGTAAAGGCGCTGTCATGGCGATAAAAATCGTCCACAAGATAACAAGGCTGTTGCGTTGAGTAATAAGCTATAGCTTAGGCAATCCCGCCACAAGAAATGCGAGTGTGTAGGCACCACACTCCTTCTTATATGCCCAAGCGACAAAATAGGTCTCCTTTTTCCCGGCAGACCCTCCGCCTTCGACCTGTTGCGGTTTCAATACGCTATATAAAATTGAACCCCCGGATTTCAGTTTGTCAGACGGGTTAATCATAATAGAGCAAAGCGCTATGTATGATGGCGGCAGATATACAAAGGATTGATACAGATGAATAAAAAAATAACAGATGTCAGAAGCAACGACAAAAAAGAGATCCAGTTTACGTACGATAACAAGCACTATACCCTGTTCGAATCAGAGTATGCGAAGGTTCTGACCAGACCTAAAAAAACCGTATATTGCCTTAACGGACCTTCCCGGGTGGATCTCGTTAAATTCGGGATGCCTATACAAGAGGTTGAGGGCTATGACGACTTGAGCAGTGCACTTAAAAGCGTCATGTAATCCTGAGCTGTTTCAAAATTCCAATTGCATGAATTTTAAGCACAATTTAAAATTGCACGGTCTATCCGGTGCTATAATTAATGTACTGATCAAGACTAAGTTTGCTGTTAGCTTCAATCTTTACCAAGCCGGTAGCTTCCAGAGATGGGATCTGCCTCTTGATGTCACTCCCCAATAATATAAGGGCAGGAGTTTTCCGGTTTTTCTCTATCGAAAACGGATCACCTGAAAAGCAGCAAAGGCAAAATGTATGAACCCGGATACACTACACACCTCTCTTGAGCGCCATTTCCGCACTATCGACAAGATCATCCTCTCACGCCAGGACCCGGGAACAGGGCTTCTGCCTGCAAGTACCTCTGTCAATGCGCACGGCGACTATACGGATGCCTGGGTCAGGGATAATGTCTACAGCATTCTTGCAGTTTGGGGACTTGCCTTGGCTTATCGCAAACACCGGCCTGCCCACCGTCACAGCTATCTGCTGAGTCAGAGTGTTGTCAAATTGATGCGGGGGCTGCTGAGTGCGATGATGCGCCAGTCCGATCGGATCGAGACCTTCAAACATACGCTCAACCCCACCGATTCGCTGCATGCAAAGTACGGGACCAGCACCGGTCTGGCCGTAGTCGGGGACAGTGAATGGGGGCATCTGCAGCTTGATGCAACCTCGCTTTTTCTGTTGATGACTGCGCAGATGACGGCCTCGGGCCTGCGGCTTATTTACACCCTGGATGAGGTCAATGTCGTACAAAACCTGGTGCACTATATCAGCCGTACCTATTGCACGCCCGACTATGGCATCTGGGAGCGGGGCAACAAGATCAACCATGGCACGACGGAGATCAACTGCAGTTCGGTGGGTATGGCCAAAGCGGCGCTAGAAGCCATGGACGGCTTTAATCTTTACGGCAATGCGGCGATCCAGGAAGCTGCTATCCATGTGATCCCAAGTGATATAGCGCGTTCGCGTTTTACGCTCGAAGGCTTGCTGCCGAGGGAATCGAACTCCAAGGAGACCGATGCGGCGCTGCTGAGCATTATCGGTTATCCGGGCTATGCGGTCGAGGACAAAAAACTTGTAAAACGGACGCGCGACAAGATTATCAAAAAACTGGCTGGGCGTTACGGCTGCAAACGCTTTTTGCTTGACGGGCATCAGAGCAGTATCGAAGATACCTCGCGGCTGCACTACGAACCCTCGGAGTTGCGCGCTTTTGAACACATCGAGTCGGAGTGGCCGCTCTTTTTTACCTATCTGCTGCTTGATGCCCTGATGCGCGAAGATACCGAAGCGGTTAAAAAGTGGCGGGAAAAACTGCAGCCGCTCTTTGTAGAACAGGACGCTCAACTGCTGCTGCCGGAACTGTACATTGTGCCCAAAGAGTCGATAGAGGCTGAAAAAGAGAACCCCGGCAGCCAGACGCGCATCCCGAATGAAAATGTACCGCTGGTCTGGGCGCAGAGCCTTTTCATGCTCTCAGACATGATCCTTGACGGTCTGCTGCATCCGGGCGATATCGATCCTTTACACCGCCGCGAGCGAATCGGCCGAAAACGCACTGCCCGCCCACTGGTTGCGGTGCTGGCCGAAAACGCATCGGTAAAACAGCAGCTGCTCGATCACGGCATCAACAGCGAAACGCTCGATGAGGTCAAACCGGTCAGAATAATGCAGGCATTCCAACTTTCCGAGGTCCATACCCTGCTGGGCAAAAACGACAAACTTGCATTAAGCGGCCGCCCGCTTTCGGTCTCACGGACCATCACAACAGCGCGCCTGCATCTGCTTGCCGGAGACAGGGTTGTTTTTCTTCCCTATTTTTTCGATCCTCAGGGATTTTATTTTGCCTACGACAACAAACTGCTGGTCGAACACTTTCGGGCCTCTTTGCGATTTCTTGCCAAACACTGGGACCGACCGGGTCAGCCGATTGTGGCGTTTCTGGTGCGTGATGACATGCTGACAGAAAACGAAGAGGAGGTCATACTGACTGTACTGCATGATTTTCAGAGCGGAACGTGTGATTCGGTGCATGTCAGGACCGGACCGCTGGAACAGCTGTTGACAAGTGCCGATGTAGAGAGAATCGATTATCTGCACGGTTTTGAACTGAAGGAACCGGAGCTTCAATCCGGAAGCCGGGGTATCTGTACCTCTTCGTCAGACAAAATAGATGAACCGCTGAGTCTGCAGCAACTGCAACAGCTTGAGAACGAAGATGATGATGTTTTGATCAGGACGCTTGTCGACAACAGTGACCGCCGCATGCAGATACATGCACTCGGTCTGCTATGGCATCGCAAAGGAG
>CAZNQJ010000137.1:0-5138 GCA_964575205.1 uncultured Campylobacterales bacterium
GATACATCATGCCCGCAAGGCCCTTAATCGTGAGTTCCTCCTCCGCCTGTTCCGCCGACACAACATCTGGCAGAGCCTCGCACGTTTTCATACAGAGACAGAGAATTCGCATACCGTCTGCCGCCATCGCCTCGTTGATCTTCTCCATCTCGTCCGTATCGATCTTCTTCAGCCCATGCGAGGTCAGAATATCGACCGATTTTGTAACCAGAACATCCAGCGCCCCCTTGGTGAAGGAGACAAACCCTCCGCTTGGCCCGGGAGTGGATAATTCATGAAAGGTGGTCATGCACTTTCTCTCCGCATCGAAGGGAACCTCAGCCAGGCGGGGGATCTTTTCCTCCAGCGCCTTCTTCTCAAATCCGTTCGCTTTCGCGACGGCGTACAGGGCGGTCTCGGTCGGGTCTCCGATCAGTGCGCCTTCTGTGTCCTCCTGCGTGTCATTGCAGAGGGCAAGACCGGCCATAAAATAGTCGCTTGGCGTTGGACGCCCTTCAAAAAACCTTTGCGGATCCGCTTTTTTGATCTCGCCGCTTTTCAGCAGGGTAGCGTCGACATAGACCTCCTCAACGCTCATCTCGTTCAGCGTCAGCGTGCCGGTCTTATCCGAGCAGATATACGTCACCGACCCGAGCGTCTCCACGGCGGGGAGTTTTCGGATCAGGGCATTCTGCCTGACCAGCTTTTTCGCCCCGAACGCCAGCGATATGGTGACGACGGCGGGCAGTGCTTCTGGGATCGCAGCGACGGCCAGCGAAATCGCGGTAAGGAGCATCAGGAGCGCCCCATGGCCCTGGATGATTCCGATCGTAAAGATGATCGCACAGATGACCAGAACGGCAATGGCAAGCTTCTGCCCGAAAGCACTCAACCGCTTCTGAAGCGGCGTCTTCATCTCCCCGGCACCCTGTATCATCGTTGCGATCTTTCCCAGTTCCGTCTGCATTCCCGTTGCTGTCGCCACCCCTTTGGCGCGGCCGTAGGTTGCAAAGGTCCCCCGGTAGGACATGTTTATCCGGTCACCGATGGGCAGCTCCTCGCCGCCGAGCAGCTCTGTCTGCTTTTCCACGCTGACCGATTCGCCGGTGAGGGCTGCCTCATCGATCTTGAGGTTCATCACCTCAATCAGCCTCAGATCGGCGGGTACGATATTTCCCGCCTCCAGCATCACGATATCGCCGGGAACGATGTCGTCGGCGTTCACCGTCATGGGCATCTCTTCGCGCAGAACGGTTGCCGTCGCCCCCGCCATTTTCTGCAGCGCCGCCATGGCCTTTTCCGCCCGGTACTCCTGTACAAAACCGATGACGGCATTCAGTACGACGATGACGACAATAGCGATCGCGTCCGAAGGCTCGCCGATGAAGCCCGCAATGACGGCGGCGGCGATAAGGACAATAATCATAAAATCTTTGAACTGGTCGAGAAACATCATGAAGGCGGTTTTTCGTTTTTTTTCTATCAACACATTCGGGCCGTACTCTTCCAGTCTCCGGGCCGCCTCTTCCGATGCTAGACCCTCTGTCGTGCTGCCCAAATTTGACAGAACCTCCTCAATACTCTCGCGGTACCGTTCGGTTTTATTCATATGCCCTTTTTCCCTCACAGCTATTTGCCATCTTTTGTCCTGTCATTAAAACGAACCGTTCTCGCCAAAATACAGGGCACCACATATTTTATTTTAGCACACTTTAAAAATTTGAAGATTGATGGTCCCGTTCTGTTTTCAATAAAGTTTTATGACTATTACTCTGATGGTAAAATGTAAAAAAGAGACATTGATCTTGAAGATCATACAAAGTACAGATTCACACAGAGAGGGTAATTTGCAGCATGATATTCCTATCACACTTTTTTTTGCTATCATATTGGAATAGCGTTGACATGTACCACTTCACACAAAGGTTTCATCATGACTTTCCCCGAACATATACAAAACCATCTCGGACAGATCGCCGAAGCACTCGACCTCAATCCCGCAGAGATGACAATCGTTAAAATGCGATCAGGCATCGATGACCGCCATAAAGAACTGGAACTGCTGCAGGGAAGCTGGGACGAAAAGCGCCCCTGGGTCATCATCGACGAACATGATCATCCCTATACGATGACTTCGGCCCAGGCCCTCTCAAAAATGATCGCCCTGCTCGCCTCGGCTCAGGGAGAGAGCTTTCAGCTGAGACTGGAAAAAGCGATATGGCAGCGTTATCCGATCGACTATTATGATGTGTGGGCGGTGGCGATGGAGCGGATCAGACGGCTGGCGCAGAGCCGTCCCGGAAGCACCGTCGTAAAACTCGACCTGGACTGGCTGGTCACCGAGATCAAACAGGAGTACCCGAACCTCTTCTATCACCTCGACCAGATGCTGACGCAGGGGGAGCAATAAGCAGATTAACCGATCATCAATGCGTCCTCATTTTATCTATTTTAATTAGCGTGTAGCTGATTAAAAAGTCAACGAGCGGCCCTTTGTATGAATAGCTTTATTCAGAGGGTTCTATGATCTAAAAAATCTTGAATATGTTCAACAATATAATTCAGATCATTTAATGAATATTTTGAAAAAACCGGAATTGACACAACTTTATCATACAAACTGTTCTCAACAGCTCCAAAATAGGTCCAGTGTGACGGTAGAAAAATATTTTTAGTAAAAAGATATTTTTTTAATTCTTCTCTATTTTCAACCTTAATCACAAAAAAAGAATAAAAATCAGCTTCCAGTTTTATTGCAATCGACTCTAGCTTTTTAAATAAGAAACGGTAATTTTCTTCTCGTCTGTTTTGTTCATTTGCATAATTTTCCCAAAAATCCATTAATAGCCCCAGACTCTGATTAGACATAATGCGTATCTCTTTTTCATCATTCAGTAATTTTTCAGCATATCCGAATTGGGTCACATGATCTTCTTTATTCCCTATATGATGGTGTAAAAATTTATATTTCATATCTTTGGCTTTATATTTTTCATTAACAAACTCAGCCTCTTTATAATTGATCATATTATTTATATTCAGGTTCGTTTTGATCAGACTGCCGTCAGCTAACTCTATCGGTTTTCTGAAACTATTAAAGGCGAACCAATATTTAGCCTGAAATTCATTATGTAAATTTATATCAAATACATTATCTTGCAATAAAATAATATTATTAAAATTGAAATTCTTTAAGTTGTCATGTTTTTGTCCAAAGTAATTAATAGTATATAAAACATCATATTCTTTATCTTCTAGGCTTGTTAGGTCGATTTTCAGATTTTCATCAACATGATAATAATCAAAGTCCATATTTTCTTCTTCTAAAACTTCAACGACTATATAACACAAAAAATCAGGTATCAAAATTTTTTTATTTGGAAAATTACGGCAAAATAATCTTGTTGAAGCCCTCGCACTATGCGTAAAAAAGGTATTGACTCTTTTATCTTCAACTTCCAGTTCTCCGCCGATATACTGCATCTTTTTTTCCTTTTTTTGAGATTAATTTCCTTAATCTATCATCTCAATTTTCGCACATAAAACCGAGCATTTAGTACCGCGATAATGGTGAGTATATCTTTATTCTCTTTAACAACATTTCCAGTGGTTTATGTTTCTTGCTAAAAAAGGAAATATTCGTAACAGGCTACTTTTTATATAGAGTTCCATAACCTCGCTGCTATCCGATCAGACCCTCTCCCAGGAGAGCGCCCTGCTCGCTTCGGCTAAGGGAGCAATAGAAGAGCACTTCACGCTTTATCCGTGAACAGCCTGTTTGATCGCCTCTATTGCATGTTTTACAATAAACTTTTTGTTGCTCAAACGTCCCGTGGTCAATAATTACGGGCGAATATCCGGTGCAGGCACTGAAAAGAGATGTCCTTGGGAGTAATTGATCCCAAGCTCCAAAAGTTTGGTGAAGATCTCTTCGCTTTCTACAAACTCAGCTGTTGTTTCGATTCCCTTTTTCCTGGCAAAGAAGAGAATACTCTCTACGGTCAAGAGATGCTCTTTGTCGTAGTTGATATTTTTAATGAGCGAACCGTCTATTTTAATATAGTCGATATCCAGTTTGCTCAGATAGTCGAAGTTCGAATAGCCCGTGCCGAAATCGTCGATAGCAATTTTACAACCGTATGATCTGACCGTATTGATGAACTCTTTGACCTCGCCGAAATTTTCGATCCCCTCGGTCTCGACGATCTCAAAGACAACACGAGCCGATGCGGATGAATGCGCCAGTGTGTCGTAAATGAACTTTCGGGTCGCCTCAGTCATAATATCATGCAGTGTCAAGTTCAGAGAAAACACATATTCCAGCTCTTCGAATACGGCAAAGGTCTTGGTGATCATGATCCGTGTAAGCTTGTCATAGAGTTTTGACTTTTTCGCATATTCGAGGAACGCAAGAGGGGTCAATACCGTACCGTCGGTATCGATCAGACGCATTAGTGACTCATACTTGACAATACGGCGGTTTCGGTTATCAACGATCCCCTGAAAATAGGGAACGATACGGTCCTCCTCAATGGCCGACTGGATCTTGTTGACAATCAGAATATTGTAGTGCGTTTTTTCACTCAAAGCCTGGTTCTCATTAAAAAATATAACCTTAGCCCGCTGTTCTTTCGCCTCTTTGAGGGCAATGTGTGCCAAATTGTAAACTTCGTCTTTACCGGCATTCGCCACGCCGCCGGAAACTTTGACAGAGATATCATAGATACCGATTTCGAATTTGCGGCTTTCGAGGTTGTTCACATACCCGATGATACGTTCTTTGAGAGCCCCGTCAAGTTCACCGGCACAGACAAGTACAAATTCATCTCCGCTTATCCGGTAGATAAGGTTGTGTTCGATCAGCTCTTCGAGATCCCGGGCAAAGACTTTGAGCAGGTTATCGCCGACCTCATAACCGTAACAGTCGTTGATATTGGAAAAACGGTCGATGTTCAAGACAACCAGTGTCGTCTCTTTTGTACTGTTTTCCAGATCATCGAAGAGAGCGGTACGGTTTTTCAAACCGGTAAGCTCATCAGTAAGCTGACGCTGAATGATCCGTTCTTTCACGATTAAGTCAGTCACGTCCATACTTGCGGCGATATACTCAACAACCTCTCCCCCCTCATCAAAAATCGGCGCGATAACCGTTTTGAGGT
>CAZNQJ010000138.1:0-2554 GCA_964575205.1 uncultured Campylobacterales bacterium
TCGATGATGTCGAGCTTACCTTCGAAGAGGATGCCCTGCTCGCCGTTGCCGCAAAAGCGCTTGCCCGCAAGACGGGTGCCCGCGGTCTGCGCGCTATTATGGAAGAGAGCATGATCGAGATCATGTACACACTGCCTGAGTACCGCGGCTATGAGGTGGTCATCACCAAAGACGTGATCGAAAAAGGTGATGCGCCCATCTATATCAAAAAAAGCAAACAAAAAAGTGCATAGGAATTCATAAATGGTATTTAATAAACTCATCGGTCTTTTTTCAAGCGACCTGGCCATCGACCTTGGAACAGCTAACACGCTGGTCATCGCCAAAGGCCACGGAATCATCATTAACGAACCCTCTGTCGTTGCGGTCAAGAACATCAAATACGGTCAGACCAAGGTTCTGGCCGTAGGTCAGGAGGCAAAAGACATGGTCGGCAAGACACCCGGCAATATCCGTGCCATCCGCCCGATGCGCGACGGTGTCATCGCCGATTTCGATATGACGGAGAAGATGATCCGCAAGTTTATTGAAAAAGCACACGGCAGAAAAGCGCTTATCAGCCCGCGTATCATCATCTGTGTGCCTTACGGTCTGACCCAGGTCGAGCGTAAAGCAGTCCGTGAATCGGCGCTTTCAGCCGGTGCCCGTGAGGTCTTCCTGATCGAAGAGCCGATGGCGGCTGCCATCGGTGCCGGTATCGACATCAGAGAGCCTCAGGGTCACCTCGTTGTTGATATCGGAGGGGGTACGACAGAGATCGGAGTCGTCTCTTTGGGCGGCCTGGTCCTCTCCAAATCGATCCGCGTCGCCGGCGACAAGATCGACCTTGCAATCATCAACTACATTCGCCGTAAATACAATCTCCTGATAGGCGAACGTGTGGCCGAAGAGATCAAGATCGCCGTCGGCACAGCTATGGAACTCGAAGAGACCCTCAGCTATAACATTACCGGCCGCGATCAGGTCGAAGGGCTGCTCAGTTCGATCATGTTGACAAGCGAAGATGCCAGAGAAGCGATGGAAGAGCCGCTTAAAGAGATCGCCGAAGCGCTTCGCGATGTCCTGGAGCAGATGCCGCCGGATCTTGCAGGCGATATTGTCAATAACGGTGTCGTTCTTACCGGCGGCGGCGCACTGATCCGCCAGCTAGACAAATATCTCTCCGACATCATCCGCATTCCTGTCTATGTTGCCGACGAGCCGCTGCTGGCCGTGGCCAAGGGTACCGGCAAGGCGCTTGAGCAGATCGATCTTCTCCAAGAACTTTTTGATGAATAAAGAGGTCCTCGGCATCTTTTTTCTGTTTGCAGCCCTTTTCGGTGCTGCACTCTTTTTTTCGACAGGTCTTCAACGCCCCATACTCTCTCTTTCCGATTCCGTCAAAAATTCTTATCACAGCCTTACCGAATCTGTCGCCCAGGGTTTTGATGAGCATTTTGCCCAGCAGGCTACAATCCTTAAACTGCGTGACAAACTCAAACTCTATGAAGAGAGCCATCTGATACTCCATCAGGTTGCGACCGAACTCAACGAACTCTTTGTTGAAAACAACTCCACCTTTAAAGTTCTTCCCCAGGTCGAACTGGTCCGCACCATCTCCTATGTCAAATTCGGCGATATCAACAAAGTCTGGATCGATATGCCCGTTTTTGACGCTTCCAAAGTCTACGGGCTGGTCCATAAAGAGAATGTCGCAGGCATCGTTGTGCTGCATGAAGGACGCCCTATGGCGCTGTTAAACGGCTCACCCAAAAGCTCTTATGCCGTTTATGTCGGAGCGGGCAAAGCGCCCGGCATCGTACACGGTCTCAATTCAAAAGAGCTGATCGTTGAGTTTATTCCGACATGGATCAAGATCAAAGTCGGGGATGAAGTCTTGACATCAGGCCTCGATCATCTCTTTTTCCCGGGACTTAAAGTGGGCAAGGTCCTCTCTATAGAGCAGTCTCAGGGGTATCAGAATGCCATTATAGAGCCCTATTACAATGCGAGCAATCCCGACTATTTCCATCTAATAAAGAGCATCCGATGAAAAAAATATATCTCCTTTTGATAGCAAGCACTCTGTTCAGCCTCCTGCATGCAAAAGACGACATCTACATCGGTCTGGGACCCTATTTTCAGACACAGCCTTATAAAGATGCCGACCCTGTCCTGCTGGCCTCACCTGTCATCTTTTTCGACAACTCGCTCTTCTATATCCGCTGGACACGTGTCGGTATGTACTTCTACGGGCAAAAAGGCGATAAATTCAGCTGGGGTGCTTCGATCACGGCTCAGCCTCAGGTCATCGGCTATTACGAGACCGATCCCTTCAACACACTCGCCTCCAGGGAGAAGACACCTATCTTAGAGGGAATGCAGGAGCGCCAAAGCAGCTGGGAGGCCGGATTGGCACTGAGCGCAAGCTATGAGAACTACTTCGGCGAACTCCTGCTGATGCGCGATATCTTGAATGAGTCCGACGCGCTCAAAGCCCGCATAGAGCTGGGTGCCGATTATACCTTCGGCGACTTCTATTTTGCGCCGAGCGTTCTTGGCGTCTATTACTCCG
>CAZNQJ010000138.1:2654-5119 GCA_964575205.1 uncultured Campylobacterales bacterium
TATACCTTCGGCGACTTCTATTTTGCGCCGAGCGTTCTTGGCGTCTATTACTCCGAAAAGTTTACGAACTACTACTTCGGTGTGCCGCAAAATGAGATCGACCCGGCATTGGGGCGATACGCCTACGAGGCGGGAGCCGCTCTCGATCTGGCTGCCCAGGCCTACCTGAAGTACAATATCAGCGAACATTGGCATCTTCTTGGCAATCTTCGTGCCGATTACCTTGGAAAAACTGTTCAGGAGAGTCCCCTGGTCGACAAAAAACTCATCTACTCGGGAATGCTCTCCGTACTCTACTCCTTCAATCTCTTCGGTGAAGAGAAAGCGGTATTGAATATTCCGGAAGAGGAATAGCCTTTTTCAGCGATCTGCGAGGCAAAAAGAGCACTTTTGCTTTCAGCAGAGATCTCTTGCCGGCAACCCCATAACTCCTAACAAATCTTTCACCGTTTCTTAAGCGCATCTTGCCTATAATTAGCAAATTTTTACACATTTTCAGAAGGGTCATAATGCCAAAACGCGAAGACATAAAGACAATTTTACTCATTGGGTCGGGGCCGATCATTATCGGCCAAGCATGTGAATTTGATTATTCAGGGACACAAGCCGTCAAAACACTGAAAGAGTTGGGCTACCGGGTCGTACTTATCAACTCAAATCCGGCCACCATTATGACCGATCCTGAATTTGCCGATCGTACCTATATCGAACCGATCAAACCCGAGGTCATTGCAGAGATCATCAGAAAAGAGAATGTCGATGCCATCCTGCCGACCATGGGCGGGCAGACGGCGCTCAATGCCGCAATGAAGATGTATGAGCAGGGGATGCTCGAAGGTGTCGAGTTCCTGGGCGCCAAGCCGGAAGCGATCACCAAAGGCGAAGACCGCCTTGCCTTTAAAGATGCGATGATCAAACTCGGAATGGACCTGCCGCATTCACGCTATGCCCACAATATGGACGAAGCGATTGCGGCGGCTGAAGAGATCGGCTTTCCGATCATTATCCGTGCGTCGTATACCCTTGCGGGCGGCGGCTCGGGTGTAGCCTATAATATCGACGAGTACAAGCAGCTGGCGCAGCGCGGCCTTGACGAAAGCCCGATCACCGAGATCCTTGTCGAAGAGTCGCTTCTGGGCTGGAAAGAGTACGAGATGGAGGTCATCCGCGACTCGGCGGACAACTGCATCATCGTCTGTTCGATCGAGAATTTCGATCCGATGGGTGTCCATACCGGCGACTCCATTACCGTAGCACCGGCGCTCACCCTGACGGACAAAGAGTACCAGCGCATGCGCGACGCTTCGTTTGCGATCCTGCGCGAGATCGGCGTCGATACGGGCGGATCGAACGTACAGTTTTCGGTCGACCCGAAGAGCGGCCGTATGATCGTTATCGAGATGAACCCGCGCGTATCGCGTTCGTCGGCGCTTGCTTCCAAAGCGACAGGCTACCCGATCGCCAAAGTCGCAACGCTTCTGGCCGTCGGTTTTACGCTTGATGAAGTAACCAACGACATCACCGGCACCCCAGCGGCATTTGAACCGGTCATCGACTACGTCGTCACGAAGATCCCGCGTTTTACCTTCGAAAAGTTCCCGGAGGCCGAATCGACACTCTCGACTTCGATGAAGTCCGTCGGCGAGGTCATGGCGATCGGCCGTACATTCAAAGAGTCGATCCAGAAAGCGCTCTGCTCTCTTGAGACCGGCCTAAGCGGTTTTGACGAGATGAAAGGCGACATCGAATTCATCCAGCACGAGATCCGCCGCCCGAATGCGGAGCGCATGCTCTACGTTGCAGAGGGTTTCAGACGCGGTATGAGCGTCGAAGAGATGTTCGATACCTGCAAGATCGATCCGTGGTTCCTCTACCAGATCGAAGAGATCGTCAACAGCGAAAGCCAGATCAATCTTGAGCTGCTCAATGACGAGAAGGCACTTCGCCGCCTTAAGACAGACGGCTTCTCGGACAAACGCATCGCAAAGCTTATCGCGAAGAACTGCTCGACCGGCATGAGCGAGAACGATGTCTATGCTGCACGCAAACGTCTTGACATCAACTTTGAATACAATGAGGTCGACACCTGTGCGGCCGAGTTTGAAGCACTGACACCCTATCTCTACTCGACCACCAACATTACCAAACTTCCGAAAATCGAAGCGCGTGCAAGCGACAGAAAGAAGGTGCTGATCCTCGGCGGCGGACCGAACCGTATCGGCCAGGGGATCGAATTCGACTACTGCTGTGTCCATGCCGCTTTCGCACTCAATGACATGGGTATCGAAACCATCATGTACAACTGTAATCCAGAGACCGTTTCGACCGATTACGATACCTCGGATGTACTCTACTTTGAACCGATCGATTTCGAACATGTCCGCGCCGTGATCGAAACAGAAAATCCGGACGGCATCATCGAAATCGATCGGTTCAAAGTAGAGTACATCCGAGGTGTCGTAATC
>CAZNQJ010000139.1:0-5074 GCA_964575205.1 uncultured Campylobacterales bacterium
ATTGTCATCTGCTTCAAAGATGCAGTGGATCCCAAATCAAGTTTGGGATGACGGGTAATGGAAAGCAGACTTTTGATCCACAAAAAAATCCGCTGCAGCGTTGATGCGTTGGAGATCGGTTATGGTTCCGATTCTAAAAAAGGCAGGCAGTCGGCTTTTTCTTCACGAATCAGATGTTGCAAATTTTATCATTTCCTTTTTAAAAGGAAATAAAATCTGAGATATTTATTAATTTGGACGCAATATCCTTGAATAATTGTCCCTGTTTGGGTACAATCCCGCTCTCTATATATAGTCAGGTTAGATCTGACGAGTTCTTTATGAGGAAAAATTATGGAAAAAATTCGTTTGAAACTCAGAGCATACGATCATCGTGTTCTTGATCGTTCTGTTAGTTCTATCGTTGAAGCTGTAAAGCGTACTGGTGCGGAGATCCGCGGGCCAATTCCTTTGCCAACAAAGATTCGTAAATACACTGTTCTTAAATCAGTTCACGTCAACAAAGATTCACGTGAGCAGTTTGAGATCCGTATGCACGCACGTTTGATCGACATCGTTTCTGCTACGCCGGAAACTGTTGATTCACTAATGAAACTAGATCTTGCACCGGAAGTGGACGTAGAAGTCCGCTCTATGGACAAGTAAGGAGCCTGAGAGATGGAATATATTGTAGAAAAGATCGGTATGAGCCGTACAATTACTGTCCCTTCGACTTCAGTTACACTTCTTAAATTAAAAGAAGTAAAAGTATGTGAAGTAAATGACGGTGTTGCAATCGTATCTTATAACGATGGTAAAAAAGCAAACAAAGCCGTTGAAGGTCAGCAAAAGAAATACTCTCTTCCTGCTGAATTCAACCGTTTCGCAACGATTAAAGTAGCAAACACAGAAGCCGGTGATCTTGATCTTACGCCGCTTGCAGAAGCAAAAGTGATCAAAACATCATTCAGCACTAAAGGTCGCGGTTTTACCGGTGTTGTCAAACGCTGGAATTTCGGTGGCGGTCCAGGTTCACACGGTCACCGTTTTCACCGTACAGGTGGTTCAATCGGTAATGCCGAGTGGCCAGGTCGCGTTCAAAAAGGCAGAAAGATGTCAGGTCAGTACGGTAACGAAACCGTTACTGTGAAAAATGAGATCGTCTCTTTCGATGCTGAGAACGGTGTTATCGCTGTTAAAGGGTCTGTTTCAGGTCCAAACGGTGGATTAGGTCGTATAAAGGTAGTTAAATAATGAGCGCAATTATTTTAAATGATAAATTTGAAAAAGCTTCTGAGCTAACGCTTCCGGAAAGCTATGCGGGTATCAACCCTCACAACCTTTATCTCTATGTTAAATCTTACCAAGCAGCATTGCGTGCCAACACGGCGTCTTCTCTGACACGTGCTGAAGTACGCGGTGGTGGTAAGAAACCATGGGCTCAAAAAGGTCGTGGCGGTGCTCGTGCCGGTTCACGTCGTTCACCTGTATGGGTTGGCGGTGGTCAAGTTTTCGGTCCGAAAGCGAACCGTAACTATGATCTTAAAGTAAACAAAAAACAGAAAAAAATTGCGCTTAACTTCGCACTAAACGAACTTGCAGAAGCTGGAAAGCTTTTTGTGGTTGACAGTATTGAAGTGACTTCTGGTAAAACAAAAGACGCAAAAGCGATTTTTAATAAACTTGAAGTACGTGACGCGCTATTTGTTAAAGAGTTGATTGACGAAAAAACATTTATGGCATTCCGTAATCTTCAATCTTGTTATCTAATAGAAGGCAATGAGTTTAATGCTTTCTTAGCAGCAACATACCGTTCAGTTATTATTGAAAGAGCCGTATGGGACAAACTAGTGGAAGGGGCTAACTAATGGCAGATATTACAGATATCAAGTCAATCTTGTATACAGAAAAGACCCTTGGTCTGCAAGAAGACGGTGTTGTCGTTGTACAAACATCTCCTCGTGTAACAAAGACGGGTCTAAAAGAGATATTCCGTGAGTACTTCGGTATCGTGCCAACACGTATCAACTCACTGAACCAAGCTGGAAAAATTAAAAAATTTCGTGGTGTAACCGGCAAGCAGAACAACTTTAAAAAGTTCTATGTGAAGCTTCCTGAAGGTGCACAGATCGAAAGTTTGGCGGTATAAGATGGCAATTAAAACATACAGACCAATAACACCGAGTCGTCGTTTCTTTACAAACGTAGATAGCAGTGATATTACAGCTAAGCCTTCTGTTCGTTCACTGTTGAAAAAACTTCCTGCGCATGCCGGACGTAACAACAATGGCCGTATTACATCTCGCCACAAGCAAGCGGGTGCGAAAAAACTATACCGTATTATCGACTTCAAACGCGATAAATTCGGTATTTCAGGAACGGTATCTGCGATCGAGTACGATCCATACCGTAACTGTCGTATCGCACTTATCACTTATGCTGATGGTGAGAAACGTTATATCCTTCAACCGAAAGATCTAAACGTTGGAGATGTTGTTCAATCTGCTGAATCAGGTCTTGACATCAAGCCTGGTAACACGATGAAATTGAAAAATATCCCGGTTGGTACTATCGTTCATAATCTTGAGATGAAACCTGGTAAAGGCGGTCAGCTTGTCCGTTCTGCCGGTGGTTCAGCTCAGATCATGGGCCGTGCCGGCAAATATGTTTCAGTTCGTCTTCCTTCATCTGAGATGCGTATGATCCTGGGTGAGTGTCTGGCAACAATGGGTACTGTCGGTAACGAAGAGTATCAAAACATTGTTATCGCAAAAGCCGGCCGTTCACGTCACATGGGTATTCGTCCTCAAACACGTGGTTCAGCTATGAACCCTGTCGATCACCCGCACGGTGGTGGTGAAGGTAAAACAAACTCTGGTCGTCACCCAGTTACTCCATGGGGTAAACCGACTAAGGGCGCGAAAACTCGTCGTAAAAAATCAAGTGATTCATTGATTATTACACGTCGTAAATCTAATCCGAAGAGGTAAACTAGATGGCTAGATCAGTAAAAAAAGGTCCATTTGTAGATGACCACTTAATGAAAAAAGTGCTTGCAGCTAAAGAAGTTAAAAGCAACAAGCCAATCAAAACATGGTCACGCCGTTCTATGGTTCTTCCAGAGATGATCGGTATGACTTTTAACGTGCACAACGGCCGTCAGTTTGTTCCTGTCTATGTGACAGAGAACCACATCGGTTACAAACTGGGTGAGTTCGCACCAACACGTACATTCAAGGGCCACAAAGGTTCTGTACAGAAGAAGGTAGGTTAATCATGGCTAGAGCACTATTGAAATTTATCCGTGTTTCTCCGATCAAATCCAGACTAGTAGCACGTGAAATCCAGGGGATGAATGCGGAGCAGGCTCTTGCAGCTCTTGAATTCACACCGAACAAAGCGGCAAAGATCATCTATAAGGTACTTGCATCTGCAGTAGCTAACAGCGGTCTTGAAGCGGAAGATTGTGTTGTTAAATCTTGTCGTGTTGACAATGGTCCGGTACTTAAGCGTTTCCGTCCACGTGCTCGTGGTATGGCGTCTGGTATCCGTAAACCGACAGCACACATCTTAGTAGAAGTAGAGGGGAAATAACTATGGGTCATAAAGTAAATCCTATCGGACTTCGCCTCGGTATCAACCGCAACTGGGAATCTCGCTGGTATCCAACGTTTGACACGGCTGCGGCTAACCTGGGTGAAGATTACAAAATCCGTACGTTCTTGAAGAAAGAACTTTATTATGCGGGTGTTGCCAATATCATTATCGAGCGTACTGCGAAACGCCTTCGCGTTACTATCGTAGCGGCTCGTCCTGGTATCATCATCGGTAAAAAAGGTGCGGATATCGAGAAGTTGAAGCTAAGCCTTCAGAAGTTGATCGGCAAAGATATCTCTATCAACATCAAAGAAGAGAAAAAAGCGATGATCTCGGCACAACTTGTTGCTGAGAACGTTGCAACGCAACTTGAGCGTCGTATTGCGTTTAGACGTGCGATGAAGAAAGTGATGCAAAATGCACAGCGTTCAGGTGCCAAAGGTATCAAGATCTCTGTTGCAGGTCGTCTTGGCGGTGCTGAGATGGCACGTACTGAATGGTATCTTGAGGGACGTGTTCCTCTTCATACTTTCCGTGCAAAGATCGATTACGGTTTCGCTGAAGCCAATACTACATACGGAATCATCGGTATTAAAGTATGGATCTTCAAAGGCGAGGTACTGACTAAAGGTATCCCTGCTGAAGCTAAAGAAGAAGAACAATCTGAGAAACGTGAGCGTCGCCCACGTGCTCCGAGAAAGGTTGACTAATCATGTTGATGCCTAAAAGAACAAAATACCGTAAGGTAATGAAAGGGCGTAACCGTGGTTATGCTCGTTCCGGCTACAAGCTGGCGTTTGGTGATATCGCGTTCAAAGCGGTAGAAGCAGGTCGTATCAATTCTCGTCAAATTGAAGCGGCACGTATCTCTATGACACGTCACATCAAACGTCAAGGAAAGATCTGGATCCGTGTATTCCCTGCGAAACCGTTGACTGCCAAGCCTCTTGAAACCCGTATGGGTAAGGGTAAGGGTTCAGTCGATCAGTGGGTAATGAACATCAAGCCAGGTCGTATTATTTTTGAAATGGGCGGTGTCAATGAAGAGCTTGCTCGTGAAGCATTGATGCTTGCGATTCATAAATTGCCATTCAAATGTAAAATTATAACTGCGGAGATGAACAATGAAATATTCTGATTTTGCTGATAAAAACGTTGCTGAACTTCAAGCGATGCTTAAAGAGAAGAAGACTGAGTTGTTCACTTTGAAGATCAAACAAAAAATGATGCAATTAACTGACACGAGCGCACTTCGCGTTGTGAAAAAAGATATTGCTCGTATCAACACTGCTATTACAGCAGTGAAGTAAGGAAAGCACTATGAGTCAACGAGAAATTCAAGGTGTAGTAGTAAAGATCGCTGGTGAAAAAACAGCTTCTGTCCTGGTAGAGCGCCGTGTTATGCACCCGCGTTACCACAAAGTTGTAAAGCGTTTTAAAAAGTACCTTATCCATGATGAGAACAATACTCTCAAAGTCGGTGACCAAGTCATCGCTG
>CAZNQJ010000140.1:0-5016 GCA_964575205.1 uncultured Campylobacterales bacterium
CTCGGCAGCCACCAGTCGTCAAAGCCTTCCAGGTCAAGCGCTTCGCAGTTCTCTTTTGCCTCCTGCCAGGTCAGGATGACCCCCCGGTTCTCGGCGACATCCTGCCACATCAAGGCCGTTTCAGGATCTGTGATGACGGCTGCCGAAGAGAGGCTCATCAGCAGTGAGAAGAGCAGGAGGGCTTTCATCAATAGGCTATTTTTAAAGAGAGACTGAATTCCCGCCCGGGCTTGGTCGTTGCGGTTGTCAAGTCACCTTGCGTGTACTCTATTTTGCTATCGAGCAGGTTTTGCGCTTTAAACTTGATGGAGTAGGTAAAGTCACTGTCTTTTAAATAATAGTTGTTTAATTTCCATTGCGTCACGAAATCAAGCTTGGCAAAAGGCTGTTCATAGGTGTCTTCATTATGATCGGTACCCAATGAAACAATTCTTTTTCCGATCTGGTTGAACAAGAAGAGCGCACTGTCTCCCGTATCCGGATCATCATAACCCAATGTTAAGTTAAGCACATAAGGGGACTGACCCTGCATTGGCCTGTCCGTCGTTGTCAACCGGCTTGTATATTCGTTGTTCGGATCACTGTTCAGTGTTATTTTTGACTTGATCAGTGCAACATTGGTTGCAAAAAGCAGCTTATCCAGGCTGTTGCTGATAAACCCGAAACGCTTTCTGTAATCGATCTCAATCCCGTAACTGGAAGCGGCATCTGCATTTTGATAGGTCTCCTGAAAAATGTTATCCTGGGAGTCGTCAAGCTTGATGACTTTTTCGATCGGGTTGGTAAACTCTTTGGCAAACAGGGCAAAAGAGAAGAGCTGGTCGGCTGACATGTACCACTCGTATTTCAAGTCGTAATGGTCAATATAGGTCGCTTTCAGATCCGGGTTACCGAAGACTATGTTTTCGGTGATAGGATCTTTATACCGGCTGTTACTGAATTCGCGGAAGTCAGGTCTGCTGATCGTCGATGCATAGGCAAATCTAAGCTGCATATCATCATTGTCAAACCGGTATGTCAGCCCCAGACTCGGAAACAGGTCAGATGTTTCCAACGGATCGTACGCAGCTGCGGCATCAGTCAATTGCTGGCTTGAGTTCTCCTGTCTGACCGATGCAACGATGTCAAAATCATGCGTTACGGAGATCAACTGTTTGAGATAAAACGCGGTAACATCCTGCGTCGCCGTATAGGAGTCCGTAAGTCTGTATGAAGCGGAAAAATCAAGATTATTCGCGTAGGTATCGTAAATCGTATCCATATCTTCTTGCATGTCATTAAAGTTGTTGCTTAACATTTTGAAGCGTCGACTGTCGAAATCACGGCTTTTATTGTAGATAAAGAGACCTGCCTGCGTGTAGTTGTCATTACCGTTAAACTCAAAAGGCAGTGATAAATCAGCTCGGTAGTTGTTGACTTTATCGTTCAGTATAAAGTAATAGTACCAGTTTTTTCTATCCCAGTTCAGACCTGAAGTCTGATGTAAATAGTTATATTCAACAGTCCCCGGCTCATCCCTGCTTGCTTCTGAATTTTCCAATGCCCAGTTGATTTTGATATTGTCAAAATAACCGTCAGTCGAATTCGAAAACCTGATGTCGTTTTCACCGCTGAGTTGATGTGATGTCAATCTCTTTTCCACATACTCATAATAGGTCTTTTCTCTATCTTCGGTTGCCCCTGTGTAATCAATAGATGACAATGTCGTTCTGTCGCTTGTCTGCTGCGATGTAAAGAATGTGTACTTGATCTTGTTGTTGTCAAAATAGTTCATTCCAAGATTGACCATTCCAGCAAGTTCGGTGTTGAACGTTGTGATTGCTGCTTCTGTATGATTGTCATGGTTTATGGATCCAGTATTGATGTCATAAAAATATTTATCATACTGTGTTTGATCGTTTTCAGACGTGTTCTTGTAGTAGACCGTACCGGAAGCGCCGAGTGCGATATCAACCGTTATCGGCAAGCTTTTACCGGCAGAGACCTCTACCTTCATTCCCGGGCTTAAGGTAGCAGTCTGATGATTCAGTTTGCGGCTGTTGATCACATCATTCGTCACCGCCTGTCCGCTGATGTTATTACCCCCGATCAGCACACTGCTTGGCAAAGCAACTGTGTTATCGCTGTTCGTAGTCACCTCTTTTCCCGTGGAACTGTTGACAAGCACTTCCAGCCCCAATGAAGCATATCCGTCGTTACCTTCAGGAATATCTTTGCTTTTTATCAGAACGGTACCACCACCGAATGAGGCCGGAAGGTCACCGGTATAAGACTTTTGTATGGTTATACTTTCGACAACTGAAGTCGGAAAAATATCTAACGGGACAACCCTTTTAGTCGGCTCGGTCGACGGTACGTGCAGATCGTTTAACATGACCGTCGAGTATCTGTCACCCAGACCTCTGACATAGACGTATTTTCCGCCGACAATCGTTATTCCGCTGACCCTTTTCAGCGCGGAAGCTACACTGCTGTCACCGCTTTTTGAGAACTGCTCGGAACCCAGTACGTTACCGACGGCATCGCTGTTGCGCTCTTCGGCAATCACGGAAGCGACAGAACCCTCGACATGCGGTGCCAGAACGACGAACTCTTCAAGCTCCATCGACGCCGGACTCATCGTGACAAACTTGTTGACGCTTTCATTGGCCACAACGGTGACTTTTACCGTCTGCGAACTGAAGTCGCTGTGAATGATTGAGATGGTCTGCTCGCCTTCAGGGAGGTTCAAGTCAACGGCCCCTTTGGCACTGCTTTTGAGATCGATCTTCAGACCCCTGACAAATACGCGCGCATGTTTGATCGGCTTGCCGTCCTCGGAAGAGCTAAGCTGGAGCTGGACAAAACCGTTTGCTTTTGCTTTTGTTTCGGCACTCTGCTCTTCTGTCTGAGCCGTTTTAGGTGCTTCCTCATCTACGAACTCGACACTATCGTCCTCTTTAAGCGAGACGATCATCTGGGACTCTTTATCTTCCGTGATCGCAAAGTTCTTTTTGACAAAGGCCTGCGGTCTGCCGTTATCTTTTGCAATGAGCTGCAGCTGATAGGCTCCCACCGGCAGAACAGTATAGATATAACCGTCCGTATCGGTCGTATATTCGGTGCTCTTGGCTGAGTAGCCGGTCACATTCGCCGTATTCGGGTCTCCCTTTTCAAAGATCGCTACGGTCTGACCGGCAAGCGGCTTGCCGTTTTTCATCAGATAGAATGAGAACTCTCCCGTCTCCAGCGCAAAAAGAGCTGTCGCAAACGTTATCAGCAGTAAAAGTGTTTTCATAATTCACATTCCCAAGAGTTGTTTTGGCATTTTTCGATATTTTTACGCAGTTCGGTCGCTTTTTGAAAAAGGTCCGGACGCGTCAACTCTTTGAGCTGCGCCTCGCTGGCCTTGAAATTGGAGGTCATATAATAGGCGTATGCCAGGGCATAGCGTATATTTTCGTCTTCAAGCAGACCGCTGCGTTCCAGCGCACTGTGCGTTGCCACGACACGTTCATATTCACCGAACTCCAGATAGATGGCGACGCGCTGCTTGTACTTCTCCTGCGTATCGGTCAATTCGGCATTTTTGTAGAGCGCCAGGGTAAACTCTTTTGCCCGGCGCAGCATCTCTGCCGCTTCTTTGGTGTATTTCGGATCTTCGATCGAAGCTTCGTCGAAGAGATTGGCCGCTGCCTGGATCATCTCCCGGTCAAGGTAGAGGTGTGCAAGCATAACGGTGATCTCGGCATTGTCGACGAATTTCAGGTTCGCCTCTTCCGCCAGCAGTG
Organism: uncultured Campylobacterales bacterium; assembly: GCA_964575205.1. Lineage (GTDB taxonomy): Bacteria > Campylobacterota > Campylobacteria > Campylobacterales > Sulfurimonadaceae > Sulfonitrofixus. Next base: position 3,771 of record CAZNQJ010000140.1, read on the forward strand.
TCGCCTTTTTTGTCGCGCCGCTTTTACGCAGCGCCCCGATGAAAGAGAGATAGGTCTTGGCCTTCGGCTCTTCGTTGGCCAGGTAGACCTTGGCATCGTCCAGCGCGCTTTGATAAAGCTCAAGTTCTATAAAATAGTTGAAACGCTGTTTATAGGCCGCATAATAGTCCGGAAATTTCGCAATCGTCTTTGCCAGGGTCTCCAGTGCTCTTTCATGCTGGTCAAGTCTCCAGTAGCACTCCGCACGAAGGGCCAATAGCTGAGGCTTCGCCGTTGCCGCATCGCCGGCTTTATCCAGGGCGTCGACCGCAGCCTGATACTCCTGAAGCTTAAAGTTGTTCTGCGCGATGTAGAGGTAGATCGCCGGATCGGTCTGACCGCTCTCGATCGCTTTGGCGAACTCGTCGTTGGCCGCTTTATAGAGGTTCTGTTTCGTAAAGATAAGTCCCTTGAGCGTATAGTAGCGGACAAAGTCGAAATCTTTTTTTGTCGTATCGGCACCATTGAGCGTGTCGGCCGCACGTGCGTAGTAGCCGTCTTTCATCAGAAGCGCCGCCAGCGCGACATGATCGACCTCGTCGTCTTTGGGCTTTTCGGCAGCAAAGACACTCAAATGTAAAACGGTCAGTAGTAAAAAAAATAGTTTCATATTGCTTCTCTTATTGCAGATCAAATCTGATCTTCTGTTTTGCCCACACTTTGACAGGTTCGCCCTGATACTGTGCCGGGGTAAAGGTCCAGCCGCGGACACCTGCTTCTGCCGCCTCGTCAAAGACACCGGCCGGTTCGGACTCGAGGACTTTAACCTTTTCGACCTGCCCCTCTTTGGAGATCAGCAGGTTCATCAGTACAAAGCCGGTAATACCGTTTTTACGTGCCGCTTTCGGGTACTCCATGGCAGAGCGCTGCGCCGGTTTCGGCGCAACATCCACCGATTCGCCTGTCATTACCACATCTTTGCCGACATCGCCCAGCAGCGAGTCATCCATCCCCATGTCAGCACTCATAAACGACTCCAGGCCGGTATCGATACCGCCGAGATTTGACATCAGGCTCGGGGTCGGTGCAGCGCGTTTCACCTCCGATTTTTTCGGCTTCGGTTTCGGCTTCGGCTTCGGTTTCGGCTTCGGTTTGAGCATCTTTTGGATCTCGAAATTGGCCGCACTCTCTTTTTTCTTTGTCTCGTGAACGCCGCCCGCCTCGTTCATCATGATGACCGTAGCGAAGACGAAGATAACGCCGAAAA
>CAZNQJ010000141.1:0-5004 GCA_964575205.1 uncultured Campylobacterales bacterium
ATTCTCTTCAGCGATTTTTATGGCACGTTTCACACCGAAACAGAAACCGTAATTCTCAGCTAATTGTATTTTCATAGTTCAATGTCCGTAATTTGGCTTAATAGCGTAAAAAAGTTCGGGAATGAGGTGTTGATACACTCGATATCACTGACTTCCATGCCGCAGCGAAGACCGGCGATAATAAAACTCATCGCAATCCGGTGATCGCCGAAGCTCTCAACGTTCGCTGCAGTGAGTTTACCGCCGGTCACGGCGTAGCCGTCTGCATACTCTTCGACCTCTATACCGCACGCTCTCAGATTATTCACCACAGTTGAAATACGGTCGCTCTCTTTGACACGCAGCTCTTCGGCATTGGCGATCTCGCTTCTGCCCGCTGCACATGCCATCGCGATCGAGAGTGCCGGCAGTTCGTCGATCAGCCAGGAGATCTTCTCATCAACACGCATCGCCTTGAGCGGGGCATATTCGACGGTGATATTACCGATAGGCTCATATCTGTCTTCTGTAAGATCGTAACTGATTTTGGCACCCATGCGTTCTAACGCTTTGAAGGCTTCGATGCGGGTCGGATTGAAGGTCACCCCTTCCAAAACAGCGACTGCGCCCGGTGTGATAGCTGCCGCCACGGCGAAGAAAAAAGCCGATGACGGATCAGCCGGCACCCGGATATTCAGGGGTGAAAGCAGCCCTTTCATCGGTTCTATCGTTGTAGTGAGACCCTCAACGCTGATCGCGGCCCCCATCCCCTTAAGCATGCGCTCGGTATGGTCACGGCTGAGTTCAGGCTCTTTATAGCGGCAGATGCCATCGGCACGAAGCGCTGCCAGGATCATCGCCGACTTGACCTGTGCCGAGGCGATCTTGCTCTCGTAATCAAAGGCTCTGAGCGAAGAACCGCGGATACTCAGCGGTGCCAGATCGCCGTTCTTGCGTCCGTCCAGCTTGGCACCGATACTGATCAGCGGTGCCGTAACACGTTTCATAGGGCGGCGTTTCAGGTATTCGTCACCGGTCAGAATGAAGTGCCCTTCGGCCGATGCCAGCAGTCCGCAGAAGAGGCGCATTCCCGTACCCGAGTTGCCGCAGTCGAGAATATCTTCGCTCTCTTTGATGCCTTCGGAGGAGATGCGGATAGTCTTACCCTCATCGACGATCTTCGCACCGAGTTTTTCAACGATTCGAAGCGAGTTCATGGTGTCTTCTGCCCGCAAAAAGTTCTCGATGACACTCTCGCCTCCGGCAAGCATGGAGAACATCGCGCAGCGGTGGGAGATTGACTTGTCTGCGGCGATGGCGTCCGTTTTAAAGGTAAATGCGGACGTGCGGGGTGAGACCTTTACACGATTCATCGCAGTGTCAGTCCCAATTCTGTTTCAAGGGCGCCAAGGACACTGCTCATTGACGAGGTGATATCTTCCTCTTCCAGCGTCTTCGCTTCCGATTGGAGTACAAAACGCAGGCTCAGGCTGACATTCTCTCCCAATTTTTCATCGCTGTAGCGATCGACCGGATAGAAACGAATGATCTCGGCACTTTTGTTTGCCTCGATCACCTTCTCGATCTGCTCGTAGTTCATCGATGCCGGCATGACCAGACTCAGATCCCTGAATGAGGCCTGATATTTTGAATAGCTTTTTGCCTCTTTGATACCATATTCCAGGGCATCGAAGTCGACTTCGCACAGGTAGGTGTCATCCAGGTCGTACGCCTCTGCGATCGAAGGGTGCAGTTTAAACAGCTCACCGACCGCCTTGTCGTTTTGAATGATCTCTGCCGCCTGATAGGGGTGGGCAAAGCTGTGAGCAGGTGACGTTTCACGCAGTTTGAAATCACCGATGACATCAGCGATCTTCTGCACAAATGAAGCAAAATCGACAATTGCTGCTTTACCGCTGTTGCTGATCTTGTCACGTTCCGAACTTCCTGAAGCCAAAAAGGCGAATTTGACGCTTTCGCTGCGATCGGCACTGAAGACCGAACCCGATTCAAAGAGTTTGACGGACTTCTGTCCTACCTTGACATTGTGTGATGCCGCCTCGACAAGACCCAGCATCAACGTTGAACGCAGCGTGTCGAGTGTCCCGGCGATCGGGTTGAGCAGCTCTTTGGCTTTGTCAACCGTGCTGAAACCGTATTTTTCCAAAGTGGCACGTTCGTTAAAGACAAAATGTACGGTCTCATAGAAACCGCTCTGCGCTGCACGGTGGCGGTACACTTTACGTTTTGAATATGCGGCATAGTCATCGCCGAAACGGTTCTCTTCGGCAAAGAGAGAGGGCTTGGAGTGTATGTTGTCAATACCGACCAGTCGGACGATCTCTTCGACAACATCCTGTTTATTGACGATATCGTGGCGATAGCGCGGCACTTCGACAACAAAACTGTCGCCTTTGGATTTGTTCAGCCCAAAGCCCAGCCCCTGCAGGAGATTGGTGATCGTCATCTTATTGATGTCCATACCGATGATCGCATTGATCTCATCGATACTGATACCGATCACCTTCTCATTGAACTTGCTCGTCACATCAACACTGCCGCCATAGACCGACGACTCCGAATACGACTCGAACAGGTTGAGCGCATAGCCGAGGCCGATATCGAGTTCCGGCTCGGAGCCGCGTGAAGTGCGGTAGAAATGCGGTCCGTTTTCGACCTTGTGTTCCGCTTTTTTCCGGGAGATGATATCCGGCGGAATGTAACTCGCCTCGATAAATACGATCCCCTCATCATAGCTGACACGCGATGCATCTTCCTGGCGGATACCGACAATGGAGGCCTTGGCCTTGCCGTAGATGCTCACAAAACCCTTTTCATCGCGTTTAAGCGTCGTGATGGCGCGCTGCTGCTTGTCATCATTGAAAAAACCGTAGTGATAGGCACGAAGAACGACACCGGTACTGTAGGTCGCATACCAGAGCAGTCCTTCTATGGCGTTCTCTTGACTCTCTTCGATCTCGGCCAGACGCAGACGAAGTTTTAACGGCAGTTCAAGCCCTTTAAGATCAAGTGCACGGTAGGTCAGATCGACATCCAGCGTCTCTTCCTGCGTCAACTGAAGCAGACGTCCGATACCTAGGCGTGCCTGATCGTTGTCTTCGTTTTTTATCTTTTTCAAGGGTCGGTCGAAAGCGGCACAAAGATCGCGTGCGACACCGCGGACACTCAAGCAGTCTCCGCGATTTGCCGTCAGTTCGATCTCGATCAGCGCATCATTAAGATAGGGGTTGTTGCGTACTTCGTCGCCGAGTTTCACCGCACCGATGCTCTCATCGATCACCATGATCCCGTCTTCGAGTTTCGGCAGACCGATCTCTGTCGAAGAGCAGATCATCCCCTCCGAATCGATACCGCGAAGCTTGACCGGCTTGATCTTCAGTCCGCTTGGCATCTCTGCTCCCAGTGTCGCTACCGCGACAGTAATGCCCTCGCGTACATTGGCAGCGCCGCAGACGATCTGACGGACACTGCCGCCGATGTCGACTTTACAGACACTGAGTTTTTCGGCATCAGGGTGTTTAACACACTCCATGACCCTGCCGAAGACGATCTTCTCCGGAATATCGAACGACTCGACACGGTCGACTTCAAGACCGATACTGTTAAAGGTCTTCGCCAACTCTTCCGTTGTAATATCGTCGAGTTTTATCCACTCGTTTAACCAGCTGCGTGTAACGATCATTGAAACTGCTCCAAAAGTCTGACATCGCCTTCGAACAGAGAACGAAGGTCGCCGATGTGTTGAATTAACATTGCAAAACGCTCGACGCCCAGGCCGAATGCGTAGCCGCTGACATCTTTGTACCCTACCGCTTCAAAAACATTGGGGTCGACGATACCGCAGCCGAGGACTTCCAGCCATCCTGTCTTCGAACAGACACGGCACCCCTTGCCCTTACAGAAGATACAGCTGATATCCACTTCGGCAGACGGCTCCGTAAAGGGGAAGAAGCTCGGACGGAAACGGACCTCGACATCGCCGAACATGTACTTCAGAAAGTCCTCCAGGATGAACTTGAGATTGGCGAAAGAGACTTTGCCTTCGTCGTCAACGACAAGCCCTTCGACCTGATGGAACATCGGTGTATGCGTCAGGTCATAATCGCGACGGAAAACGGCACCGGGTGCGATCATACGGATCGGCGGTTTCGTACTCATCATCGTGCGTATCTGTACCGGTGAGGTGTGCGTACGCAGCAGCATCTCGTCTTTGAAATAGAAGGTGTCCTGCATGTCACGCGCGGGGTGATATTTCGGCAGGTTCAGCGCTTCGAAGTTGTGGAAGTCATCTTCGACCATCGGCCCGGTATTGACCGCAAAGTTCATTGAGACAAAGTACTCGACAATGCGGTCCATCGTCTGCAGTACCGGATGCAAGGCACCGCGTTCGGCCGTCGGCGAGAAGAGAGAGACATCGATCTTTTCCGCTTTCATCGCTTCTTTAAGTGCCTCTGTCGCGAGTACGATCTTGCGCTGAGTGAAAAGCTCGGTCATCCTGCCTTTGTGAATATTGAGCTCTTTAGCGATCTGCGCTTTCTCTTCATTCGGCGCATCTTTCATCTTGGCAAACTCTGCCGCCAGGAGGCCTTTTTTGCCAAAAACGGCAATACGGATCTCTTCGAGTATCTCAACCGAATCCGCTGCTTCTATTCTCTCATACCACTGGTTCAAATGGAGTCTCCATTGGGGCATTTGCCCATAATAAATAATATCGCGTATTTTATCCAAAGAGTTTTAACTTTATCTTCAATTTCCGAAGCAGCCCGATATTGCGAGCTTTCAAGAGGATTTACGAACTCTGTGTTACAATGACAAAAATCATCATTCCAGAGGAAAAACAATGTGTCTGTTTTGTAAGATCGCGGCCAAAGAGATCCCCGCAAATATTGAAAAAGAGAGCGAAAACTTTCTTGCGTTTCACGATATCAACCCTAAAGCGCCCGTGCATATTCTAGTGATTCCAAAACAGCACGTCGACAGTTTCAATGAGCTTCAACCCGAAAT
>CAZNQJ010000142.1:0-4990 GCA_964575205.1 uncultured Campylobacterales bacterium
AAGATTTTATTCTTTTGAAAAACTACCTTGCCGCTTTCAATGTTAATGTACCGACCCTGTTCAAACAGTACGGCGATCTCTGCGAAGCTGGCGGTGTTGCTTTTTATGATTTTGGTGTGGATGCCAATTTCAATGACTGTATAGACGGCTACTGCGTTGTAGATCGTAAACGGATGAAAGAGACGAAGCGAAAGCGCTATATCGGCGAGTAATATTGTCTGAAAACAGTAGTGCACTCGCCGTCTGTTCTTAACGCTGATGTTTCACGTGAAACATCGGCGTTAAACTTTCTTCTAAAACGGAGCGATTCCGTTCAAGAGCGATAGAGCAGCACGTGCCGACTTGAGCGATTAGAGCTGCATAGCTTCATAGCACTCCTGCAAAAAATCTGCATGCGACTTGATAATATATTTATTAGTGTTGTAGACAAATTCCAGCTCCGATGCATGGAGCAACAACCTCTTGGCCCCACCCAGTTTGATCCGCTCTTCGCTGCCGATCTCTCTGTCAAGAAAACGGATGATATCCTCCTCTTTCTGCCCGTATATCGGGTCGCCCACAATAGGATGTTTCACGTGAAACAAATGGACACGGATCTGGTGCTGGCGGCCGGTCAGCGGTTTGGCCTCTACCAAAGTCATATCAAGCTCAGGAAGGTAGCGGATCGGCGTGATCAGGGTCTCGGAGTATTTACCCTCGGGATGAACACGGACAACCATACGAACGATAGCGCTTTCATCCTCCCTGCGGAGCAGAGGCTCTCTGATATCCATGATATCCCTGACTTCACCGTGCACCAGTGCAAGATAGCGCTTCTGCATCTTGCGCTCTTCAAACATCATCTTCAGGGTCCGTTCGCTCTTTTTGTGGTTAGCGCTTAACACAAGTCCGCTGGTCTCCTGATCGATCCGGTGAGTGATGTTAGCGTCGTTTCCGAAGCGGTGTTTTATCTCATCGATAAGAGAGTAGGGGGTATGGCGGTTTTGCGGATGAATCAAAACGCCGGACGGTTTGTCGTAAAGCGCAAAATCGTTAGTAACAAAGAGCGGTTCCAGTCCCCTGGACTCAGGTTCAAAATCTATCAGCTCCACTTTTCCTTCTAACAGAAAAGAGTCTTTGAGAACATATTCGCCGTTACAGAGGAGACGTCCTTTTGAAATCATTCGCTGTGCGACTTTCTGTGTCATACCCAATTCACGCATTAAAAAGAGAAAAGCCTGTATCTTCTTTTCAACACGGAATTGCTTGGTGATAAATGGCATTTTTTAAACCCTTTATTAGCCTATTTTTTGTAATATAAATAGATAAATGTAAATTAAAATCTCAGAATAAACGACTATTAAAATGTAGTTTTTTATTCGGAGATTTTCGTAGAATTATACCTTAGTAAAATACGTCTAAGATTATTATACGTTACTCATTCAGAACAATAAAAAGGGTCAAAATGGTAGAACGTTACTCACGTGAAGAGATGTCAAAGAACTGGACAATGCAGGCAAAGTATCAGGCATGGCTCGATGTAGAAAAAGCCGTTGTAAAAGCGTGGGCGAAACTCGGCAAAATTCCTCAGGAGGATGCGGACAAGATCGTTGCCAATGCCGGCTTTGACATCAAACGTATTGATGAGATCGAAGCGGTAACACGCCACGACCTGATCGCTTTCACGACATCGGTCTCCGAGACGCTTGGCGAAGAGAGCCGCTGGTTCCACTACGGTATGACATCCTCTGACACGGTCGATACCGCCGTAGCGCTTCAGATGCGCGATTCGCTTCAGATCATTATCGATGATGTTAAGATGCTGATGGAGTCGATCAAGAGAAGGGCGATGGAGCACAAGATGACACTGATGGTCGGCCGTTCACACGGTATACACGGTGAACCGATCACCTTCGGCCTTGTGCTTGCCGTCTGGTATGACGAAATGGCCCGCCACCTTGAAAACCTGCAGCAGACGATGGACGTCATCGCAGTAGGGCAGGTCTCCGGAGCCATGGGCAACTTTGCCCACGCCCCGCTGGAACTTGAAGAGCTTGCCTGTGAAGAGCTCGGGCTTAAAGCGGCACCGGCGTCTAACCAGGTTATACAGCGTGACCGTTATGCCCGTTTGGCAACGGCGCTGGCACTGATGGCATCATCGATCGAAAAGTTTGCTATCCAGGTCCGCCACTGGCAGCGTACCGAAGTGTACGAGTGTGAAGAGTACTTTGCAAAAGGGCAGAAAGGTTCATCGGCAATGCCGCATAAGCGCAACCCGATACTAACAGAAAATATAACAGGGTTAGCACGAATGATCCGAGCATACGCAATTCCTGCAATGGAAAATGTCGGTCTATGGCATGAGCGGGACATCTCCCACTCATCGACAGAGCGTTTCTGGCTGCCGGACTCTTTCATTACCTCGGATTTCATGCTGCACCGTATGAACAATGTTATTGCCAACCTGACCGTATATCCGCAAAACATGATGAAAAACCTGAACCTGACCGGGGGTCTCGTCTTCTCTCAGCGTGTTCTTCTTGAACTGCCGCTCAAAGGGGTAAGCCGCGAGGATGCCTACCGCATCGTACAGCGCAATGCGATGAAAGTCTGGGAAGAGATCCAGCAGGGCAAACCGACGACTAACGAGAAAGGCGAGAGTCTCTATCTTAACCATCTGTTAGCCGATGAGGAGCTTCGCGCCAGTCTGGATGAAGAAGCTATCCGCGAATGTTTTAATTATGATTACTACACAAAAAACGTGGATGCCATTTTTAACCGGGTTTTCAAGTAAAGATATATATATTAAATAAAACTATAGTGCTAAGGGAAAAAATGATCACGATTATTAAACGCAACGGTCGACGTGAAACACTCGATATTTCAAAAATCCAAAAATATACTTCGGCCGCCGTGCAGGGGCTGAGCAATGTCTCACAGAGTGAGCTTGAGGTTGACGCCCAACTGCACTTTCGAGACGGCATCCCATCAAACGAGATCCAGGAGACGCTGATCAAGACTGCCGTCGACAAGATCGATATCGATGCGCCGAACTGGACCTTTGTCGCAGCACGGCTTTTTCTGTTTGATCTTTACCACCGCGTCAACGGTTTCACCGGTTATGACACTTTGGAAAAATATTTCAAACGCGGTGAGCAGGCGGGCCGTATTCTCCTTGGACTGAGCGAGAAATATGACCTTGAAAAACTTGACAAACATATCGATCCCGAGCGCGACATGCTCTTTAACTACCTTGGCGTCAAGACCCTCTATGACCGATATCTGATCAAAGACGGTGCAAACAAACCCATCGAACTTCCTCAGCATATGTTTATGGGCATCGCCATGTTCCTGGCCCAGAACGAAGAGGACAGAGAAGGGTGGGCGATCAAGTTTTACGATATGATCTCCAAATTTGAGGTGATGCTGGCAACCCCGACGCTTTCGAATGCACGTACGCCGCGCCACCAGCTCAGCTCCTGCTATATCGGTTCGACCCCTGATAACATCGAAGGCATCTTCGACGCCTACAAAGAGATGGCGCTGCTCTCCAAATTCGGCGGCGGTATCGGCTGGGACTGGACACAGGTCCGCTCGATCGGTTCTTTTATCGACGGGCACCGAAATGCCGCAGGCGGTACCGTTCCGTTTCTGAAAATCACCAATGATGTTGCCATTGCCGTCGACCAGCTGGGAACGCGCAAGGGGGCGATCGCCGTCTACCTTGAACCTTGGCATATCGATATCAATGACTTCCTTGATCTCAAGAAGAACTCGGGTGAAGAGCGCCGCCGTGCCCACGACTTGTTCCCTTCACTCTGGATCAGCGACCTCTTTATGAAGCGCGTCCAGGAGGATGCGATCTGGACGCTCTTCGATCCGTTCCAGACACGCGACCTGACAAACCTGTACGGCGACGCGTTTGAGAAACGTTATGCAGAGTATGAGAATGATCCGAGCATAATCAAAGAGACGGTCAAAGCAAAAGACCTCTGGCGCAAGATCCTGACCTCGTACTTTGAGTCGGGCAGCCCCTTCCTCTGTTTCAAAGACAATGCTAACCGCGCTAACCCGAATGATCACAACGGCATTATCAGAAGCTCAAACCTCTGTACCGAGATCTTCCAGAATACCAGCCCGAACCACTACCTGATCAAACTCAAGTTTGACGAGGGCGACTTCCTTACATTCGAAGAGGACGAGCTGGTCAAGGTCGACAGCGGTATCGAGAAACCGGCTAACAAGATAACGGCTCTCGACAGTATCGGCGGGCGCCAGATCTTCATTGTCGAAAAAGAGAAGGTGGACGGGGCGACAGCTGTTTGTAACCTCGCCTCCGTCAACCTCTCGCGCATCAACAAGAAAGAGGACATCGAACGTATCGTGCCGATCGCCATGCGCGCACTCGACAATGTCATCGATCTCAACTTCTATCCGTTGGAGAAGGTAAAACGCACAAACCTGCGTTCACGTTCCGTCGGTCTTGGTGTTATGGGTGAAGCACAGATGTTAGCGGAAGCCGGCATCAGCTGGGGAAGCCAGGAACACTTCGACAAGATCGATGAAGTGATGGAGGCTGTCAGTTACAACGCGATCAAGGCCTCATCAAATCTTGCCGTCGAAAAAGGGTCCTATCCGGATTTTGAAGGTTCCAAATGGAGCCGCGGTATTCTCCCGATGGATCACGCCAATGCGGAAGTGCGAAAGCTGGTCGACCGCGGCGGGCTGTTTGCCTCTGCCTATGAGTGGGATGAACTGCGCGAGACGATCAAGAAAAACGGCATGCGTAACGGCTACCTGATGGCGGTTGCACCGACAAGCTCGATCTCGATTCTGACCGGTACGACACAGGCCATAGAGCCGGTCTACAAGCGCAAATGGTACGAAGAGAACCTTAGCGGTCTGATTCCCGTCGTCGTACCGAATCTGAGCCCTGAGACCTGGGCCTACTACACGTCGGCCTACGAACTTGATCAGCGCATCCTGATTAAGGCGGGTGCGATCCGCCAAA
>CAZNQJ010000143.1:0-4976 GCA_964575205.1 uncultured Campylobacterales bacterium
TAAGCGTTAAGATCGACATATTTCGTTTCCAAACATCAAGCCGCTCACATTTCATCTCTTAACCCTTAGGACTTAACGCTATGTCAGCGTTTGCTAACGCGCTGACATTCACGCACGAAGTGGATGGCGTTTTCGACAGGAACATCGGGGAGTATGCCGTGGCCGAGGTTGAAGATGTGGCGTTTTCCGCCCATGGTCTTCTGGATCACCTCGACGCACTCTGTCGTCGCCTCTTTGGAGTAGAGACGGCACGGCTCCATGTTGCCCTGGAGGACATACTTGTCGCCAAGGTATTTTTTCGCCATGGCCATCGGTGTGGACCAGTCGACGCCGAAGACGTCGAAATTTCCGTAAACAAGGCCGCGTTCAATAAAAGATGCAACCCCTTTAGGGAACATAATAATCGGAATGTGCGGGTACTTCGCTTTAAGATACTCAGCGATTTCCACCATGTATTTCCATGAGAATTCGTCGTATTTGCCGGGCTCGATCGCTGAGGCCCAGGAGTCGAAGATCTGGACGACGTCGATACCGCTCTGAATCTGTTTCTCCATGTAGAGTTTGACCACTTCAGTCACTTTGGCAAGGATGTTGTGGAGCAGTTCAGGGTTAGAGTACAACATCTTCTTGCAGATGTTATAGGTCTTGGTTCCCTGACCTTCGATCATGTAGGTCGCCAGTGTCCACGGCGCACCGGTAAAACCGATCAGGGCCTTGTCGTCTCCGCGTTCGTCGAGCTGTTTACGAAGCAGCTTGATGGTGTCGTAGACGTAGGTCAGTTTGTCGGCCGCCTCTTCGCCGCCGATCAGTCTGTCAAGGTCTGCCTGTGTTGCAATCGGGTCACTGAACTTCGGACCTTCGCCTTTGACAAAAGAGAGGTCCATACCCATCTCGTCCGGGATGACAAGGATATCGCTGAATAAAATAGCCGCATCAACGCCGACGATGTCAAGCGGCTGGATCGTGACTTCAGCCGCTTTTTCAGGGTCGTGGCAGAGGTTGAGAAAGTTGCCGGCTTCAGCACGGACTTTCATGTATTCAGGAAGGTAACGGCCTGCCTGTCTCATCATCCATACCGGCGTATACGGCGTCTCTTTGCCAAAACAGGCATCTACAAAAATCTTACTCATGGGTGTCCTTTTTAAACTCGGCTCTCAGCAGGTTTATTTGTTTGTTTGTCTAAGAAGTCAGTGCTGCAAGAGCAGCGTGTTTACTCCCTGTTCTGCCTTTGAAAAAGGCAAACTTCAGTGCCTTGGCGGCCAGCGTGGTAAAAGGAATTACTTCCTTTTGCGTTCAAATCTCTTCTTTTCTGCCTTTTTTAAAAGGCAAGCTTCAGTGCCTCAGCGGCCAGCGTAGTAAAAGGAATTACTTCCTTTTACGTTCAAATCTAATGTTTTCCGACTTTGTTGAGGAAAAACAGACCGACAGCGACAGCGGTGATCGAGAATGCGAAGTAGAGCATTTCCAACGCACCGTTGTATTCGGTGTGACCGACTTTCTGGAAGAAGCCGACAACCAGGACCATGACAATGACCTTGGAGATTTTGTCTTTGAGCTGATCGAGAGAGTGAATAGCCAGGATCTTGCTCTCTTCGCCCTCTTTGTCTTTTGCGGCATCAATCTCGGAGATAAAGAGCTCGTAGAGACCGAATGAGAACAACAGCATCACGACACCGATGAGGTAAAGATCGACGGCACCGATGATACCGCCGACCACATCTTCATGAAAGTGCTCGGGATGGGCATGGTTCAGGTAGGTCGAGATGACGTAGCTGGCCGTTGAAAAGATATCGATACTGGCGACAGTAAAAAGCAGGACAGCGCCGATCAGCCCGAATATGACAGCCAAAAGAACGATAAAACGCGAGCTCCACAAGCCGTTTTCAAAGAGTCTTTCCAGCATTAGTGTGCCTCTTGCATCTCAACCCACTTCTGGGCGATTCTGACAGCATTGGTCGCGGCGCCGACGCGGAGGTTGTCGGCGACGACAAACAAGTGCAGGACATTATTTCGGTAGAGGTCTTTGCGGATACGGCCGACAAAGGTCTCGTTTTTGTCGACGCACTCGGCCGGCATCGGGTATTCGCTGGCCTGAGGGTTGTCGATGACGATAACATTCTGGGCTTTTGAGAGTATCTCGCGCGCTTCGGCGGCATCGACGTCACAGCCGAATGTGAGGGTTAACGCTTCCGAGTGGCCGCGAAGGACCGGGACGCGGACGCAGGTCGCGCTCACTTCGATATCTTTGTGCATGATCTTCTTGGTCTCGTTGACCATCTTGACCTCTTCTTTGGTGTAGCCGTTCTCGAGGAACGAATCGATCTGCGGGATGACATTGAGCGCAATCTGGTGCGGAAAGCTCTTGTGCGGGCTGTCGCCGAGCTTAAAGGCAAAGAAATCCTGCATCTGCGTCACAAGTTCGGCCATCGCCTGTTTGCCGGCGCCTGATGTCGCCTGGTAGGTGCTGACATCGACGCGCAGCAGGTCATAGGCGTCATCAAGAGGAGTGAGGACCTGGACCATCTGAATAGTCGAACAGTTCGGATTGGCGATGATCCCTGTGGTCTGCCAATGCAAGATGTCCTGCGGGTTGACTTCCGGTACGACCAGAGGGACCTGCTCCTCCATTCGGAAGTGGCTGGTGTTATCGATCACGACGGCACCTGCTTTAGCCGCAAACGGCGCAAATTTGGCAGAGATAGAGCCGCCTGCCGAGAAGAGGGCGATGTCGATCTCCTCCTCTTCAAAGATAGTCTCGGTAAGCTCTTTGATAACGATCTCTTTGCCTGAGAATTCAATAGTATTGCCGGCACTGCGGCTGCTTGCAAGAGGGACGAGTTTGTTAAGCGGAAAATCGATCTCTTCTAAAATACGTAATATCTCTTCGCCGACGGCGCCGCTGGCACCGACGACTGCTACATTATAATTGGCCATATAGTTTATTCCTTGTAAAATTAATTAGGTTTAAAAAAGAGTGTCGTTGCCCTGCTCATCGACCGCCGGTGTTGCCGGTGCCTCATCGCCTGACTCATCATCGTCATCATCACTCTCTTTTTCGATCTTCGGACATCGTGCGATGTTGACCACATCGTCCCCTTTGACAATGTAGACGCCCGAGGTGTTGCGGCTCGATTTGGAGATGGTCTGCATATCGACGCGGATCATCTTGCCCTCTTTGGTAAGGGCCATCATATCCATGTTCTCGTCGACCATCACACAGCCCACAACGCTTGCACCTGTTTTCTGATTGAGTTTCATCGCGATAACACCTGAACCGGCACGGTTGGTCAAGCGGTATTCGCTGGCCGTCGTACGTTTGCCGATACCTTTTTCGCTGACAGTCAGAATCTCATCCTCATCATTGTTGATGATGTTGGCATCGACGACAATATCGTCAGGATATTTGAACTTGATACCGCGGACACCGCGGGTGCTTCTGCCCTGGTCGCGTGTCTTGTCGATCTCAAACTTGATACACTGCGCCTTCTGCGTCAGGATAAAGAGGTATTTTGTCTCAGGCGTTGCGATCTTGGCCGTGACAAGGGCGTCGTCGTCATCAAGGACGATTGCACGCACGCCGTTGCTTCTGATGTTCGAGAACTCGGAAAGTTTGGTACGTTTGACAATACCGTTCTGGGTATAGAAGACAAGCGATTTCTCATCACTGAAGTCGGTCGTCGGCAGAATCGAGCGGATCTTCTCATCAGGAAGCAGGTTGATAAGATTGACGACCGCCTTGCCTTTGGCGGTACGTGAGCCCTCAGGGATACGGTAGACCTTGAGCCAGTGCAGCTGACCGCGATCGGTGATGAACATCAGGGTGTCGTGTGTCATACAGGTAAAGAAGTTCTTGATAAAGTCGTCATCGTAGGTGGTCACGGCTGTCTTGCCCTTGCCGCCGCGGCGCTGTTTTTCGTACTGCGCCAGAGGCACACGCTTGATATAGCCGCGGTGCGTGATGGTGACGACCATCGGTTCGTTTTCGATCAGGTCTTCGATATCGATATCGTCATAGTTGTCTTCAATGGATGTGCGGCGTTTTTCGTCGTACATCTCATAGACCTCATTGAGTTCATCGCTGATGATCCCTTTGAGGACCTCTTCGCTCTTGAGGATCGATTCGAGGTATTCGATCAGTGCAAGGACTTCACGAAGTTCGTTCTCGATCTTGTCGCGTTCAAGACCGGTCAGTCTTTGAAGACGCATATCCAGAATGGCCTGGGCCTGGATAGCAGAGAAATCAAACTCGCTGATCAGCCCCTCTTTGGCCTCTTCGGTGTTTTGGCTTGCGCGGATAAGCTTGATGATCGCTTCGATGTGATCAAGCGCTTTTTTAAGACCTTCAAGGATGTGCGCTTTGGCTTTGGCCTTTTCAAGATCGAAGATGGTGCGGCGGATGATGACCGTTTTGCGATGGTTCAGGAAGTGCTGAAGCATCTCGATCAGAGCAAAGACGCGCGGCTCCTGGTTGAAGATAGAGAGCATGATGATACCGAAGGTGGTCTGCATGTTGGTCGACTTGAAGAGATTGTTCAGAATGATCTCGCTCATCGCCTCGCGTTTGAGTTCGATAACGACACGGATCCCTTCACGGTCCGATTCGTCGCGGATATCAGAGATGCCGTCAAGCTGCTTGTCTTTTACCAGATTGGCGATGCTCTCGATAAGGCGGGCTTTGTTGACCTGGTAGGGCAGTTCATCGATGACGATGATATCTTTTTTGCCCTTGATCTCGATGTGGGTCTTGGCACGTACTTTGATACGGCCGCGGCCTGTCTCATAGGCGTCGAGGATCCCTTTTTTGCCAAAGATCGTACCGCCCGTCGGGAAGTCCGGTCCTTTGATGTGCTCCATCAGATCCATCAGTGTGGCATCCGGGTTCTCCAGAAGGGTGCGGAGTGCCGAGATGATCTCATGCGGGTTATGCGGCGGGATATTGGTCGCCATGCCGACGGCGATACCCGATGAACCGTTGA
>CAZNQJ010000144.1:0-4947 GCA_964575205.1 uncultured Campylobacterales bacterium
TTCTCACCGACTGAGACATAAAGGGCTGTAACATCCAACATATTTGCATCCATTCCAATACCCCGTTCGTAGAGATGATCTCCCTTTATTATACCTTAAAAGAGTCCCGGGCAATCGCCCGCCGACAGAGTATAAAGGAGCGCTTCCTCTTGCTCTTGCAGGTCAGCGTGAACGATAAAACTTGTACAAAAAGCTACCGAAACCGGCTATGAATCCCGCCCAAAACAGATAGTACGGAAAGTGCTCCGGAGTGCTCTGCTCAATAACGGCTTGCCCCGGAATCAGAAAAGAGACAATGATCACGGCGGCGGCCACAAACTCGATCCAGATAAATGTCCTGTCAAAATCCAGAAAAAAGCCTTTTTCGTTACGCAGCAAAATGGCACTGCCGGAATAGACAAGCCCCAGCGAGACCATAACAGGTGCCCAGACCGGACCGGCCCACGGCAGGGGAATCAAAAAGAGAATATCCCAGCTCTCCAGATCCTGCGGCCAGTTCAGTACCAGTTTCAGAAATAGATAGTAAAAAATATCCCAGGTTCCAAAAAGAACCATAAATGCGCCCACTCTGCTCTGCACTCTTGGGTAGGCCAGCGATGCCGTCGCCCAAAGGATGACCAGGGTCGCCAGCTCCCGGACTACTTCAACGATAATGATGCTGTTTTGGGCAATGACGACGGGAAAGGAGAATCCTTGCGGATAGTAGATCTTTCGCAGGTAGACAACGACGGAGGCTTCAATATAGGCGAAAGCGATGCCCCATACCATCAACCAGAAAAACTGCTTAATTACCTGATGCATCGTCTGACCACTTTACTCGCCGATATCTTCATTCCACAGCTGGGGATTGTTTTTGATAAAGGTCTCCATCATATGCCGGCACTCATGATTATCTGCTATCTCTACCTCGACGCCGCGCGAGCGCACATAATCCTCCGGTCCGATGAAGGTGCGGTTCTCTCCGACGACCACCTTCCCTATCCCATAGAGCAGCACCGCGCCGCTGCACATATCGCAGGGAGACAAAGTTGAGTAGAGCGTTGCCCGGCGGTAATCGGAAGCCTTCATGCGCCCCGCATTTTCCAGGCAATCCATCTCTGCATGCAGTATTGCACTCCCGTTCTGAACCCGGCGGTTGTGGCCGCGGCCGACTATTTTGCCGTCAAGGACCAACACCGACCCGATCGGAATACCGCCCTCGTCCCTCCCCTTTTTCGCTTCCTCTATCGCCGCTTCTAAAAATCTGTCCATCTTTTCACCCTTCTCTGTTGTGCGCTCAGCCAATACGACTGCGCTCTCTCTGTACGATTGTAACATAGTGTCAGTCTATCACGGATTTTGGATAATGGATGAAAAAAGAGTTGCTGTTTGCTTTGTATAAGTTGATTGAAATAGAAGTCCGATGGAGTTCTGAAAGAGGTAGGTTTACCCTCTCTTCGAGGGTAAACGTATTGGAAGATTTATACTGCTTTAATCGTCACGCCGTATTTGTCTTCGGCAATGTCACGCCCTTCAAGGTGATAGTTTTCAATCTCGTTGAAGTTAAGGTATTTGTATACATCAGCAGATTTTCCTGCAAGTTTTTCAGGAACAATGCTCATATACTCTTCGACCGTCGGAATACGTCCCAGTTTGGCACAGACTGCCGCAAGCTCGGCAGAACCGAGGAAGACCTGAGTCCCTTTACCAAGACGGTTGTCGAAGTTACGTGTCGAAGTCGAGAACACTGTCGAGCCCGGACGTGCGCTCGCCTGGTTGCCCATACAGAGTGAACATCCCGGTACTTCAGTTTGCGCCGCGATCGCTTTGAATACGTCGTAGTAGCCTTCATTGATCAGCTGCTGCTCATCCATACGGGTCGGCGGCACGATCCAGAACTTCTCAACAGCAACGTGGCCTTCACCGCGCATAACCTCACCGGCTGCGCGGTAGTGACCGATATTGGTCATACAAGAACCGAGGAAGACTTCGTCGATCTTCTCACCGGCTACTTCGCTTAGAAGCTTGACGTTATCCGGGTCATTTGGACATGCCAGGATAGGCTCAGTCACTTCGTTAAGATCGATCTCGATGACAGCAGCATATTCGGCATCACTGTCCGGCTGCATCAGTGACGGCTTGGCCAGCCACTCTTTCATCTTGTCCGCACGGCGCTGAAGCGTACGCGCATCTTCGTAACCGTCTTCGATCATCGCTTCGATCAGCGTGATGTTCGATTTCAGGTATTCGATAACCGGTGCTTCATTCAGAAGTACGGTACAAGCTGCCGCAGAACGCTCGGCAGAGGCGTCGGAAAGTTCAAACGCCTGCTCGGCTTTAAGATCAGGAAGACCTTCGATCTCC
The DNA here is from genome assembly GCA_964575205.1 of uncultured Campylobacterales bacterium. Taxonomy (GTDB): domain Bacteria; phylum Campylobacterota; class Campylobacteria; order Campylobacterales; family Sulfurimonadaceae; genus Sulfonitrofixus. Next base: position 2,344 of record CAZNQJ010000144.1, read on the forward strand.
AGGATACGGCCGTTGAAGATGTTTTTCTTGCCTTTTTTCTCTACCGTCAGCAGTCCCTGCTTGATCGCATAGTAAGGAATAGCGAAGACAAGGTCACGAAGCGTGATACCCGGCTGCAGCACGCCAATGAAACGTACCAGCACAGACTCAGGCATTGTAAGCGGCATAGAACCTGTTACGGCTGCGAATGCGACGATACCTGAACCGCCAGGGAACGAGATACCGATCGGGAAACGTGTATGTGAATCCGCACCCGTACCGACAGTATCCGGAAGGGTCAGACGGTTCAGCCATGAGTGGATAACACCGTCACCCGGACGCAGCGCAACACCTGAACGGTTGGCGATAAAATCAGGAAGCGTGTGGTGCATAACAACGTCAGACGGTTTCGGGTAGGCCGCTGTGTGACAGAAAGACTGCATCACAAGGTCTGCAGAGAAACCGAGTGCCGCAAGTTCTTTAATCTCGTCACGCGTCATAGGACCGGTCGTATCCTGGGAACCGACTGTCGTTGTGACCGGCTCAACGTACATACCCGGACGAACACCGGCCATGCCGCATGCTTTACCGACCATTTTTTGGGCAAGCGTGTAGCCCTTGCCTGTATCAGCCGGCTGCTCGGCAGTCAAAAAGGTATCTGTTGCACCCATCCCCAGAACACTGCGCGCTTTGGAAGTCAGACCGCGACCGATGATCAGCGGAATACGGCCGCCGGCACGCACTTCGTCAGTGATCGTGTTCGGGTTCAGTTTGAATGTAGCGATGCAGGCACCGTTTTTGTTCGCTTCGCCTTTGTATGGGTAGATAGTGATAACATCACCTGTCTCCATACCGCTGACATCCATCTCTAACGGCAGTGCGCCTGAATCTTCACACGTGGCGAAAAAGATCGGAGCGATAATACCGCCGATAACAACACCGCCGGTGCGCTTGTTCGGAACACCCGGAATATCTTCACCCATGTGCCATTGAACAGAGTTGACACCCGACTTACGGCTTGAACCTGTACCGACAACATCACCGACGTATGCGATAGGATGACCGGCATCTTTGAGTTTTTTGATCGTGTTGATCGGGTCTTCCATCTTCGATTGAAGCATTGAGTTGGCGTGTAACGGAATGTCTGAACGGGTAAACGCTTCAGAAGCCGGAGAGAGGTCATCCGTATTTGTTTCGCCCGGAACCTTGTAAACCGTGACAGTGATCTCTTCAGCCAGTTCCGGTCTGGATGTGAACCACTCGGCATTTGCCCATGAAGTCATCACTTCGGTTGCAGCAGCGTTTCCGGCCTTGTGAAGCTCTTCGACATCGTTGAATGCATCGTACACAAGCAGCGTATGCTTAAGTGCCTCTTTCGCTGCTTCTACGACTTTTGCGTTGCTTGACGTCAAACCGTCGATAATCGGCTTGACATTGTAGCCGCCGAGCATCATACCCATGATCTTAATAGCTTTTTCAGGAGCAATAGCAGGTACAGAGATTTTCTCAGCTGCTACATCATTCAAGAAAGCCGCTTTGACATAAGCTGCATCATCAACACCCGGAGAGACACGGTTCGTCAAAAGATCCAGATTTTCAGCAGTGTCACCTTCACCTGCTTTGATCATCTCGATCAAGGCTGCTGTCTGTTCAGCAGACAACGGAAGCGGTGGGACACCTAACGTTTCGCGTTCAGCAACATGTGCTTTGTACTCTTGTGTAAAAGACATAAAAGACCCTCGTTATTAATTTGAAGTATTATAACGAAGGTTTGACAATAAAAAAGAAGTACGTTACAAAAGTAAACATCTTTATTACTCTATTTGTGTAATTTTGATACACACTGTAGAAAGTTCGATAAACTGGGAAAGCCGCGGAGGATCAGGAGATTTTTACGATTTAAAACTGTTACCAAAATACCCATATTGGCGGTGGCGATTTTGTACATTGCCCGATGAAATTCGATATTTCAATCGAGACACCGCCAAAGGGTACTTTTCACCCCTTTTCTCCACGCTCCTGCTCTTTTCGAAACCAGAGTATTTTCTGGGCTATATCCGCGTTATAACCCTTCATAGAGGCTTTTACCCACTTCAGATACTCCGTAGGGGTTTCACCCCATTTCTGCCCTTTATACTTGCCGAAATTGATGATCTCGTCCGCCTCGCTCGGCGGCGTGTTTCTGTCGTTCGCAAAGATCGTCTGCAGAGCCAGCGGCTCTGTGATCTGGACATCGATGCCCGAAAGTCGGAAGATCGTCTGCAGGTACTCCACTGAAGCCCGCTTCCGTATCGAGAAGCGGTGCAGATCTTCACGGAAAAAACCGCCTCTGTTCTGCGCAAATTCGATCAGCTCCTGAATGGCATTTTCATCCAGGTCGGCAAAGTTCCTGATATGGAAATCGGCCATCGTCTTTTTCTGATACAGCTCCAGGAGTATCATCTCAATAACCGATTATTTCGCGGTTTCCCTTGGCATTGGGTTCCGAGAGAACACCGTGCACTTCAAGCTGTTCGATCAATCTTGCAGAACGGTTATACCCGATCTGCAGTCTGCGCTGAAGATAGGAGATCGACGTTTTTTTCTCCGCCAGAACGATCTGCTTGGCCTCTTCGAAGAGCTCAT
>CAZNQJ010000145.1:0-4895 GCA_964575205.1 uncultured Campylobacterales bacterium
TCCTATGTCAAGCACTTTTTGGGCGAATTGTGAAATTTCTTGAAATTTGTAAAAAAAGTGCGATTTATCGTAATACTCTGTTTCATTATGTTCTAAAATAATGCCCATATACAGCTATCATTCAATGCATTATCCTTATATATAGCATTTGCTGCATCTACAATGACGAGAGAAGTATAATAGTTACCGTCTATTGAACAAAATGCTGTATAGTTCTATATGTCAATAATACCTGTACTCCAGGTTCTATATAAAGGATAACTAAATGGGTCTATATGATCGTGATTATGCAAGAGAAGGTTTAGCCGGATATTCTCAACGCTCTGAAACAAAGATTGTCTCTTTCGTTAAAGAGACGTACAAGCTGTTTGCTGCATCATTAATGGCAGGTGCCGTAGGCGCTTATGTCGGTGTTCCAATGGCGGCGGCGATTCATTCTTGGTTTATTCCACTGATAATTTTGGAATTTGCGCTGCTGTTCGGTCTTTTTGCTGTTAAACGAAAACCTGGTATCAACCTTGTTGTTATGTTCAGCTTTGTCTTTATGACAGGTCTTATGCTGGCTCCCCTGCTCTCTTACACACTTGGAATGTCAGGCGGCGCGAGTATTATCGGTAATGCGTTTGCAATGACTTCTGTTATCGTTGCAGCCATGAGTTTTTTTGCTATCAAGACGAAAGCGGATATTACAAGCTATAGTAAACCGCTGATGATCGCTCTTTTTGTTGTCATCGGATTCTCTATTGTCAACATTTTCCTTGGCAACCCAATGCTAAGTGTGGTCATCTCTGCCGCTGTCGTTTTCTTGTTCAGTATTCTTGTCGTTTATGACACACAGAACATTATGAATGGTGCCTATGAGACCCCGATCGACGGTGCTATCGCTCTTTATCTTGACTTTTTAAATATCTTTACGGCGCTTCTACAGCTGCTGGGGATTTTTGGAAACGAGGACTGAGCCCTCTTGAGAGTCTTAGACTCTCTTACACAAATCTTTGCTAACCAAGCATTTATACAAATCTTGATCAGAAAATTTCTACAAATGCTTACCAATTCTATGTATATATAAAAGGAAGTAAATAATGTCCCGTTCAAATACCTCAAGTGTAGAGATGGATAACGGTCTTAAGATGGCTTATGTCGCCCGAAGCAAAAGAGACACTTTTGGCACCGCTGTCGAGCCTAACCAGTCCAAAGAAGCAGGGAAGCGTAAAGAGATGGATGCCAAACAGAAAGCGAAGGCGAAAGCCAAAGCAAAATTGGCCAAAAAATCCAGACGCAAAAACAAATAAGATGCCTAAGGCGATAGACACTTCACTCTACCGTGTCATCGATGCCAATCTCAACCGTCTAAAAGAGGGAATTCGCGTCATTGAGGATATCGCCCGATATGTCTATAATGACAGAGAGCTCGCCTCAAAATTAAAAGAACTGCGCCATCAAAGCAGAATCGACGATCTACAGAACCTTCTAAACTCCCGAGACAGTGTCAATGATGTTTTACGTCCTACTGTTTCAAGCGAAATGAACCGGGACTCTCTGGAGGGCATCATCATAGCAAACTACAAACGTGCCCAAGAGTCGTCAAGAGTCCTAGAAGAGCTCTACAAGATCGTTCAACCTGAGCTCTCAGAAAATTTCAAATCACTTCGTTACGCACTCTATCAGCTTGAAAAAGAGAACCTAAGCGTCGATTAGATGTCTAAGTCTGAATGAAGACCACTTCAAATTCCAGATAATCAAGCGGATAGCTCTCCATCAGTTTTTTCATCTCTTTGTAGCCGAGCAGATTTCGGTTGCCGCTGACGCCGCTGCGTTTGATATAGCGGAACATCTCCCGTACTGAGTCAAATGAGAGTTGATACCGAACAATCGCCACATCAACGTTAAAAAAGCGTTTTGTAAGCGACGCGATCTCATCACTGCTTCGAAGCAACGGTGCTACACCTGCAGTCTCAAACAGGGTCTTAAAGGTACTGCCGCTAAAAATAGCCAGGGAGACAGGTCTGTGCAGGAATGCGATGTGACTGAATACCTTTTCCAGGTCTTCTGCCCACTGCAGTGCCGAAGCGGAAAAGATGCGATCGAAATCAATAAAAGAGAGCTGCTCAAAAAGAGCGCTGTCGTTAAAATCGCCGTAGACGCACTCAAGCAACTCGACATTTTTTCCCTCTTTGGGATGCAGTTCCAACATTCTAAATGCAAAATCCACACCCACGAAGTGTTCTATTTTCCAATCGATCGCACTGTAGAGCGCCCCCTTGCCGCAGCCTAGATCCAAAATATTTCTTGGCTTCTCTTTCAGATCATCCAGCAGTTTACGGATGACCTTCTCCTGGATGATGTTGTAATTTCCATACTGCTCGGCGTATCTGGAAAACTCATTTTGCACCTTCATCGGCGGTTAACAACCAGGGAGAAGATAAAGATAAAGAGCAGCGTCAAAACAATGGTCGCCCCGCTGGGAAGCGAAAAGAAGTAGGAGCTGCTCATGCCTACGATGACTGCCAGAAGGGAGAAAAGAAGGGCCAAGGCTATCGTTTGCGAAAAGCCCTGTCTGAAACGCAGCGCCGCTACGGTCGGGATCACCATCATCGCCCCTATCAGCAGCGTACCGACTATTCGGATCGAGAGGGCGATAATAATGGCCACGATAGAGACCAGAAGGAAGTTCAACAGGTCCACTTTGATCCCGCTCGTTCGTGCGACCTCTTCATCATAGGCGATAAAGTAGAGCTCTTTGTAGAAAAGTCCCAACAGCGTAAGCGCCACAACACCAAAAAACGCCATAATGATCAGATCCTCTTCGGTGACAGAGAGGATCGAACCAAAGAGATAGGAGAAGAGGGAGCTGTTAAAAGCCCCCGCCAGAGAGACAATGATCACGGCAAGGGCTAAAGAGCCCGAAAGCATAATGGCTAAAACCGAGTCGGAGTAGAGATGGAAATGGCCCCGAAGGTACTCAATGGTCCAGGCACTGAGAAGGGCTGCCACTACAGCAACCCAAAGCGGGCTTACTCCGGCAATCACACCGACAGCCACCCCTACGAGCGCTGAATGGGCCAGGGTCTCGGTGATCATCGAATAGCGCCGTAAAACGATAAAAGAGCCGCTGATCGCGGCCAAGACAGCAATAATAATCCCCGCCAGGAATGCACGGATCATAAAGTCGTAAGAGAGCATTTCAGTCATTGCATTCCTTCCATTTTCTATCTATCTATTTTACTCTGCGAACAGCGTGCGTTCAGCACCCTCTTCTTGAGATATCATTTCAGTCATTGCATTCCTTCCACTATCTATTTACCATTTACGACTTACCTCTTTAATGATGGTGATGATTATGAATCAGATGGGCATCAATACCGTAGAGATGGCTCATATCTTCGCAGCTGATCGCCTCTTTGGGGTTATTGCATGTCAACAGCGTCTGATTGACGGTAAAGAGGCGGCCTATATCATCAACGATGACCCCGATATCATGCGTAATAAAGATGATCGTCATCTTCTCTTTCCGATTGAGTTCGCGAAGGAGTTTGTAAAAACGCTGCTGCGAGACCACATCGACACCGGTATTAGGCTCGTCAAGGATCAACACCTCCGGTTTGGAGGCGAGCGCCCTGGCGATCATGACCCTTTGACGCTGGCCGCCCGAGAGTTCGCCGATAAGTTTGTCCTTGATATCGAGCACATCCATTTTCACCATCGCTTCGTTGATCGCGGCTCTGTCTTCCGCGCTCGAACGTTTGAAAAGGCCCTGTTTGACGATTCTTCCCATCTTGACCACTTCCAGCACGGTTGCCGGAAAATTTTGGTCCAGCTGCGCCGCACGCTGAGGGACATAGCCTATTTTGTCCCAGCGTTTGAATTTTCCAAGCGCCTGCCCGAAGAGTTTTATCGCGCCTTTCGTAGGGGCCCCCAATCCGAGCAGAAGTCGGATCAAGGTCGTCTTCCCTCCGCCGTTGGGGCCGATGATCGCACAATAGTCCCCAGGCAAGACATTAAGCGTGACATCATGCAGGATCTTCTGCCCATTTACCTGATAAAAGAGGTTTTTTACCTCGACAATAGGGACGATAAATTTCATTCGCACCTCATTGCATGTGAAAGCTTGTTTAGATTGTTCTCCATCCCTTCAACGTAGCTCATCTTCTTCTCTGCCTGCAGTGCGGTAATATTGGCCAGAGGCTCCAGATAGTCAAGCTCTACGCCATTTTCTCTGCCCAGGCTCTGCATCATCCTGTCGCTGACGAAGGCCTCAAAGAAGAGCACCTTGATTCCCTTTTCTTTGATGCTTTTTGAAAGTGTTGCCATTGTTTTGGCATCCGCCAAAGCATCCGGAGAGAGACCGGTCAGCGGTTCCACAGTAAAGTTGTATCTTGCCGCAACGTAACCCAAAATGTTGTGATGCAAAATGACGGTTCTGACATCACAATGTTCGAGCCGTTTCGCATACTCCTTGTCCAATGCTGCCAGCTGCCGGATATACGCTTCTGCTCTTTGTCGGTATAAAACACTGTTTTGCGGATCAATGGTGCCCAGCTGTGAAGCGATCTCTTTGGCAAGAAGCTGCATATTGCCCAGATCCAGCCAATAGTGCGGATCAACGGCCTCATGATGATGGTGGTGAGGCTCGTTCTCTTCCCCCTCTTCAGGCACCAGCAGATGCACATACCTGCTCATATCGCGCAGGTTTTCACCCTGGGCCAAATTGGATATCCAGGGCTCCAGATCAGCCCCGCTGTAGAAAAAGAGCTGGCTTTTTTGAATCTCGATAATCGTTTTAGGTGTCGGCTCAAAACTGTGGACCTCCACACCGAAAGGGATCACCATTTCGGCCTTGATCTCATCGCCGCCGATATGCTTGACGATATCGTACAGAGCAAAGGTACTTACTG
>CAZNQJ010000146.1:0-4894 GCA_964575205.1 uncultured Campylobacterales bacterium
GTCTGGAGCGTCTGTTTGACGCTGTCGCTGTAAATATCTTCATTTCCATGGGCACCGTTCAGAAATTCAAGTTTTGCGACTCGGTAAAAAAGCGTACCGTTTTTCAGGATCTCATTTTTCGCAAAAAGGTTATAGTATCCGTTATTGGGGACGTCAAAGCTGTAGGCTGTACGGCCCCTTGACGTTTCGACTTTTGTCTCTTTGAGGTTTTGCTGCGTATCGTAGTAAAAGGTTTCAACAGCCATCGGCGGTAGTGATCTCTTGTTCTTCAGATCATCCCCGTAGGCCAGCCATATCTTTTTTGTCGGCGTTGACGCTCTTCTCCCCTTGCTGCCGCCTTCAGCTTGCGCGAACATGCCGTGCCCGCCGCTCTCTTTGCCTTTTTGATCCGGATCGGTCAGCGAGAAATAGAGTGGGGCATCATCGTTTGGCTGCGTTCTCTTAACATAGGTAGCGCCGGCATCTTTTGAAACGTATCCCGGTGCCGCCGATACTGTTTTGGACATGGAGTTGCCGCCGTGGCTTCCGTGTCCGCCCTCTTTCGCGCCGTAGGTCTTGAACACATACCCGGAGTAGGCGTTTACACCGATAAAAAAGAGGATCAGAAACGAAGCGAAAAAATAGCCGAACACTTTTCGGATCCGGGTCGCCTCAATCAGCTTGAGACGTTTGTAGATCAGGACAAGAGCCCAGACAACACCGATCCATTTCAACAACCCGAAATAGTGGAGCCATGCATCGCCTCTTTGCGCAAGCGGCGCAACATCGGCAACAAATCCGAAAGCCTGGGCGAACCCTTCGGCTATCGTCTTGGAATCTTTAGTGAAAAAGCTCTCGAGCGTATGACCGAGAGAACCGAGAATAAAGAGCGGCGCATAACCGTAGCCTAGCGTTGAAAAAGTAGTCGCATACTCTTTTTTAAGCGCCTTCGATGCCAAAAAGAGTCCGAGTATGGAGAAGATGACCGTCAGCAGAAGTGCATAGCCGAAGGCGAATCCGCCCGCATATCCGCTCATTCCCAGGTATTCGGCGGTTCTGTTCCAGATCATGGAGTCCGCTATCTTGGTTCGGTTGAGTCCATGGGCAAAGCTCATAGAGATGGGGATGGAGCCCAGAATCAGGATATAGGTCCAGACCTCTGCATTCAGGGTCTTAAACTTGCCGAAAAGCTGCTCGGACGGTTTGGTAACAGTGAACTTTACCGCTTCGCAGGATGTAGCGCAGTCCATGCAGAGCGTACAGTCATCGGCCTGGTTTTTCTTGGCAAAGCTGAACGGCTTCAGGTTGTAGGAACACGCCGCAGCGCACTCGAACGTACGGCAATCTTTACAAGCATCCGTATAGGTCTCCAGCTTGGTAAAGGAGAGCTTGTCGTAGGCTCTTGTCAGCGTGCCTATGGGACAGACATATTTGCAGTAGCTCATATCCTTGTAGATGTAGTAGAGCACGAAGGCGACAATACTCATCCCGCCGAACATGGCCGCCGTCGCAAGCGGTGACTTCCAGAACGAAGGGAAGGTATAGTAAATGCCCCACCATCCGATGACCAGCAGCGCTATCCCGATATATCTGTTCTGCATCCATTTCGGCATCGTTTTGTTAAGCCCGAGCTTCGTGATCTGTTTCCCCAGAAAACCGTGCGGACAGATACCGCAGAAGATCCGTCCGAAGCTGGGAAGCGTCGCCACCATAAAGAGCGCCCAGAATATGCCCCAGAAGAGGGCCCCCGTAAAGATATTCTCTCTGCCCGGATGGGCGAAGCCGAAATAGAGGGCATAAAAGAACAGTGCCGCAACGGCAACTCTGAGCGCCATCAGAAACTTTTGGTTTTTAAACAAAAACCCTAAAAGAGGTTTGCCGAAAATATCGTTTTTGTCTCTTTTTATAAAATCAACCATTTTTTACCTTTTTCTAAAGACTGATCTGACCGTTTAATATTAAAACTCCGACTGTTATCAAAAGCAGCGAAGCCATGATCTCGATGATTTTTGCATAGGATTTAAACTCTATCAATAACCCTCTAATGACCGTTGATAGAAAAAACCCGTAAAACAGAAATGGAACAAGAACCGCGCCTAAGCCAAAAGATATTCCCATGCCTGCGGCATTTGACAGTGAGGCGCTGTTCGCACTCAGCGTAATAAGTGTTAAAACAGGAGCGCAAGGGTTGATGGAGACCAATGCACCGATACCAAACAGCCCGAATTTTCCGGTTGCACGGTTATTTGGCACAGCGCCACTGGAAGAACAGCTTTTTTTATCTCTTTTCACAATTCCATAGAGCATAAAAAGTCCCATAAACAGTGTAAATACACCCAGGATCAACTGAAACACAGCGTTGTCATTCAATACCGCCTTTACCAGAGTGGCACTGCTGAAAGCCGTTACGGCGATCAGGGTATAGGTAAAGATCCTCCCCAGGCTAAACGGCAGCACAACATTAAATGCTTCTCTGACACTGTTTGAGTTGTTTACAAGAAGAGGGCTCAAAAAGGGCATACATGAAAACATGCATGCCGTGCTTCCGTAAGAGAACCCGATGACAAACAGTGGGAAAAAAGTTATGTTTTGCACTGAAATCTGCCTAAAATTTATATCTTTGTACCGCGTGATATGCTCTAGGAGGCACAACTCTGATCATCGCGTCGTATTCTATAGTTGCTAAAGAGGGAAAGTATAATAAGAGAGTGTTAATTTTATGTTAATTTTAACTATTCAACTAATGCAATTTTTTAAGTTTTACAAAACATATATCAACATGGCCGATATTTTATATCTCTGTCCGCCTGTTTTGCACCGGGATCCCGGAACGAGATCTCCGCGGCCTGTTTTAACTGTTTGTGCCTGCAAGGAGAATAGGCGTCATTGCATGATGATGAGCAGGGGCGGGGCGTGTGACATAAGCAGCGTTTGCAAGTCAAAAACCGCACCCGTTAACGTTCGCTTAACAGAGAACTACTACCATGCCAAGAATAAAAAGGATAATACTATGAAAAAAACTGCAACCCTGCTTTTGCTAGCGGTTTCACTCTTTGGTTCAGACGGTTACAAGGTCTATCAGAACAACTGTCAAAAATGTCACATAGAGATGATCTCAAAAACCGAGACACTGAAGATCTTTAGAACATTGAAGGCCCCGCCGATGGTCGAGGTCTCAAAACAGCTCAAGCAGAACATCATCATCAAAGAGGACGATGAAGAGATCCACCGTTTTGCCACGATAGCGTTTATCAAAGAGTATCTCAAGAAACCGTCACTTGACTACAGCATGTGCAACCCGGGGGCCATCGACCGCTTCGGGATCATGCCGGCACAGACCCAGCTCAGCGAAGAGGAGCGACAGGCGGTCGCGGAGTGGATCTATGACCGCTATGAGGGGATAGATTTTAAATAGTCTATTCGTCTCCGTGGATCATCTTGGAGACGATCGGCTCTTTGGTCGTGACCTCGTGACGGAAGACGCCGCCGAGATGCAGCACGACCAGTCCCAACACGCCGTACATCGTATTCTCATGCAGCTCTTTGACCCATTCAACGCCCTTATCCGTAAACCCCAGTGCTTCGTGATAGTAGAGCGTCGCGCCGGTCAGCGCCATGACCATAAGCGCAAAACAGAGGAAGAGATAGACCGCACGCTGCAGCTTCTCCTCTCTAGGTGCCTGGAGCAAGGCGATAAGGGGAAATTTTGCCTGCTTGGTGAGCACCATATAGATACGGATCACAATCGATATGCCCAGGACGAGACCGAAGATATAGTGCCACTCCCACATCGGTGCGCGGATCGCCTTGGCGATCATCTTTGCCGTCTCGGCCGTGATCTCTGTACCGGTATCGGCCAGCTTGCTCTGTATCAATGCCGCATTGGTATGCCAGCTTAAAAAAGTCTTGCGCAGCAAGACGGTAAACAACAGTCCGATCACCGAAAAAGCCATCAACCAGTGCCAAATGCGGTAAAGCCTGGTATATTGTGGTTTCATCTCTTGTTTCCTTTGCATTACAATTTCCAATAATATCGTAAATTCTCTGTCGCAGACGATAGGGTACCTCTCTCTTCCCTCTGAGGTTGGCCAGGGTTAATAGAGATGCCCTATAGAACAACTATGCATAAATTAACATTTCTGCACTACAATACAGTATGAACAAAAAGATATTATTACTCGAAGACGACCGCCTGTTGGCAGAGACCCTGCAGGATCTTTTGCAGAGTGAGGGGTATGCAGTGACATTGGTCCCCGATGGCGAGGCTGCAGCGGAAGCCTCCTATGAAGAGCATTTTGATCTCTATATCTTTGACATTAATGTTCCCGAGATCAATGGTCTCGATCTTTTAGAGGGGCTGCGCGGTGCAGACGACAAAACGCCTGCGATCTTTATCAGTGCCCTTGTCGATCTTGCCTCCATCACCAAAGGCTTTGCCGTCGGGGCAGATGATTACATCAAGAAGCCGTTCTTTCCCGAAGAGCTGCTCATCCGCGTCAACGCCAAACTGATGCAACGCGCTTCGTCGATCGTCTACGGTGATCTGGAGTATGATACGCAGAAAAAGATACTGCGCAAAAACGGTACTGTAATCGCCCTGGGCGAGGTACAGGAGCAGCTCTTTGATCTATTTATCCATAATATCGGCCAGGTGCTCGACAACAGTGTTTTGATGGGGTGCCTGGAAAGGCCGTCGCCGACAGGCCTGCGTGTTGCTCTGACCAAACTCAAACAGCGAACGGGACTCAACATCCAGAATCTTCGGGGCGTGGGGTATACGCTTGAGCCGCGTTGAGATCGAATCGTTTCTAAAAAGCTTTCTGCTTTTTTTTACCTCTTTGGGCATCCTGATCGCCACACTTTTTTATCTTGATTACACCAGAACGGTCAAGAATCTCGATGAGACCCTCTTTTC
>CAZNQJ010000147.1:0-4885 GCA_964575205.1 uncultured Campylobacterales bacterium
TTTAGAATTTATCAGTCGAGATAGCAAATGCTTTTCTTATACTCATCACCATGACCTCTAATATGAAGGAATAGGATGCTACTTATTAGCTATGAAAAAATTTCTAAGCAAACAGCGAATGAAAGTACAAAAACTTCAATGGAATCCAAGACTACTACAAAGTTCAATATTGAATTGAACTTTCTAGGTTGGTTATTGCACTTGTTTAAATGAGCCCTTTTTGGCTCATCCACTGATTTCTTTTAAAATCCTCAACACTAACGATCAAAATAGAAATAGCAGTCTAAATACAAATAGAGAGCAAAATCTTTACGCAGAATTTATAATCACTGATTATACTGGTCAAAAAAAGAAGGATTCGCCATGCGCCGTCTCTTCCTGATCGCTCTGTTCCCCCTCTCCCTGCTGGCCGTCTCCCTGCCCGAAAAAGCGCTCTACCTCGAAGGCGGCAGCGACAAGGGGGTCATTTTGGCGCACGGCAAGGGGATGCACCCCGACTTCAAGGTCGTCAAGCCCCTGCGGCTGGCTCTGAACGAAGATCTGGACTACCACACCCTCTCGCTGCAGATGCCTGTAAACCATAAAGAGTATGAAGAATTTGAAGCGGAGCAGCCGGGGGTCAACGCTATGATCGATCAGGCGATCGCGTATCTGCAGGAGAAAGGGGTCAAGACGATCTACCTTGTGGGGCACTCGCTGGGGGCGGGGATGACGAGCAGCTACCTGGTCTCGCACCCCAAAGCGCCCGTTGCGGGCTACATCGCCGTCGGGTGCCGCGGCAACAAGAGCACGCTGATCTCATGCAACGACAACATGCCCAAGATCACGGTCAGGGTTCTGGACGTCTGGGGGAGGGCGAACGCAGAGGACGAAGGCTACGCGAAGACGCGCGCGAAATTGGTCGGGCCTCAATATAAGCAGTACGGCATCGAGGGGGCGAACCACGTCCTTGACGGCTCCACCGACTTTTTTGTCGATGAGGTGGAGCAGTGGCTGGAAAAGGAGTAACTGTACCTCGGGGCTTGGGAAAGGGGGACAGGCTGCTTTTATGGCACCTTGTTACGCCTGCCCGGCGACCTGCTGCAGCCACGCATAGCTGCTGCTTTCATCTCAATCGCGTTTCTAAAACGCTATAATCTGGCAACGAACAAGTCTTCCTCTCGTGTGTCCTGAGGGGGCTTTTACTCAAGCGGATTGACACTGTTCTTTCTGCTATGCGGGAATGACAATTATGGCAATACAACTCGAAAACGAGACAGAGCTCCTTACGGGTGAACCTAAAAAGTTTGCCGTTTTTATGCTCAATGACGACTACACGACCTGGGATTTTTGTATACGGATCATCTGCGCCGTTTTTCACAAGAGCGTTCAGGAGGCGGACGCCATTACGCGTGATATCCATACGAAAGGCAAGGGGCTCTGCGGCATCTACAGCTATGAGATCGCCGAGACCAAAGCTTTTGCCGTGAGAGAGCAGGCGCGCGAAGAGGGGTTCCCCATGCGCTGTTCTGTCGAGGAGCAGTGAAGCCCGCTTAGTTGTAGCCGATGATCGGGTCGTCTTCTTTGGCTGCCCAGTTGTCTGAAACGAATTTCCAGTCTATGAGCTTCCACCAGTTCTCCAGGTAGGCCGCGCGTGCATTGCGCCGGTCGATGTAGTAGGCGTGTTCCCAGACGTCGCACACCAGCAGCGGTCTGAGCCCGTCTTTTACAGGCGTTTCGGCATTTTCGTATTTTTTGATGGCGAGGCTGCCGTTTTGGTTGACCAGCCAGACCCAGCCTGAACCGAAGAGGCTCATAGCCGCGTTCAGGAAGGCCTCTTTAAAGTCCTCCATGGAACCGTGGTCATGCTCTATTTTGTCCATCAGCACCGTGGACGGCGAGCTCTTTTGCGTTGTCAGGCCGTACCAGTAAAAATCGTGGTTGAACACCTGCGCGGCATTGTTGAACGTCGGCCCTTTCGATTTGCGGATGATCTCAAGCAGCGGCGCGTTTTCATATTTGCCGCCTGCGATCAACTCGTTGAGTTTGTTCACATACCCCTGGTGGTGTTTTCCGTAGTGGTACTGAATGGTCTCCGCGGAGATCATGGGCTCCAGTGCCGCCTCTTCGAAAGGCAGTTTCATCAATTCAAATGCCATCTTTTTGCTCCTTATAGCGTTGTTTTTTTGTATTGGTTTGCATAAGCTTTTTTAATATGCAAAAATGAATCTCAACGTACGTCCAGAAATAGGGGTCGGCTCTTTAATATTCAGACACAAAAATAGTCTGTAACTTTTGCACTCGATGCGGAGGCCGACTTGACAGAAATTACCGATTCGGTTCTGTTTATATATAAGAATGCGGTTTTTTCAGAGTCCGTTCAAACAATGACTATTACAATAACCGCACATTGATATCGGGGAGGGGAAAATATGCGCTTTGCTGCGGGAGCGGTTATGATAGGTACGGCCTTGCTGGCCAGTGACAATACTGAAATAACACTGGAAACACTGGAGGTGGTCGGACACCGCCAGAGCCTTCTCGGGGAGAGCCTGAGCGCTTCGGAGGGGGTCGTCGGCGCGGAAGAGATCGAACAGAGGCCGCTGCTGCGCACGGGCGAGCTGCTCGAGTTCGTCCCCGGCATGGTGGTCACGCAGCACAGCGGCACGGGCAAGGCCAACCAGTATTTCCTGCGCGGATTCAACCTGGACCACGGCACCGACTTTGCGACCTATTTCGACGGCATGCCGCTCAACATGCGAACGCACGGTCACGGGCAGGGGTATACCGACCTCAATTTCATCATCCCCGAGACCATCGCCTCCATCGCGTACGCCAAGGGCTCGTACAGCGCGGACTCCGGCGATTTTTCCGCGGCGGGCAGCGCGCACTTTGCGCTCAAAGACGCGCCCCGAAGCGAACTGCTCTTCACCTACGGCGAATACAACTACCTTCGCGGCGTGGGCATCGTATCGACCGAAGCGGGGGAGGGCCATCTCTATGCCGCGGTCGAGCGCAACGACTACGACGGCCCCTGGAGCGACATCAACGAGGATATCGGCAAGACCAGCGCCGTGGCGCGCTACAGCGCCCCGCTGGGCGACTATACCGCCACCATGACCCTCATGGCCTACGACAATAGCTGGAACGCGGCCGACCAGATCCCCGAACGCGCCGTCAGAGAGGGGCTGATCGACATCTATGGCTCCATCGACACCGATGCGGGGGGCAGTTCGGAGCGCTACAGCCTTTCGGGGTCGCTGCGCGGCAGCGATTTCGAAGTGAGCGCGTATGCCGTGCGCTATGAACTGGACCTTTTCTCTAACTTTACCTACTATCTCGAAGACCCCGTCAACGGCGACGAGTTCGAGCAGGCGGACAAACGCTCCCTTTACGGCGGCGAGGCGCTTTACCGGTTTGAAAGTTCCCTGGGCGGGGTGCTCTGGCATCAGCGCGTCGGTACGCAGCTGCGTTACGATGACATCGGCGAGGTGGGGCTCTACGCCACGCGGTCGCGCGAGCGCCTGCATACCGTCCGCCAGGACGCCGTCAAAGAGGGGTCGGCGGGCTTTTACTGGCAGGCGCAGGGTATGCTGGGCGACGCGCTGACGCTGACGCTGGGGCTGCGCTACGATCACTACTTCGTCGATGTGGACGCCCTGCGCGACGAAAACAGCGGCACCGCCGATGCGGGAGTCGCAAGCCCCAAACTCAACCTGACCTATGCCGTGGGTGACGCGTGGGAAGCGTACCTGAGCGCGGGCGAGGGGTTCCACTCCAACGACGCGCGCGGGGCGACCATCTCGGTGGACCCCGTCAGCGGCGAGCCGGCCGAACCGGTCGATCTGCTGGTCAAGACGCACGGCGGCGAGATCGGCGCGCGCTATTACGCCGCCGATGCGATGCACCTGTCGCTTTCGCTATGGGCGCTCGACATCGCCTCCGAACTGCTCTACGTCGGCGACGCAGGAACCACCGAGCCCAACCGCGCCAGCCGCCGCTACGGGGTGGAGTTCAGCGGCTATTACTGGATCGGCGACGCGCTCAGCGCCGACCTGGAGCTCTCATGGTCGCATGCGCGTTTCAAGAAGCACGACGATGAAGAGGGCGACTACATCGAAGGGAGCCTCCCCTTCGTCGCCGCGGCGGGGATCACCTACGCCCCCGCGCAGGGGCTTTTCGCAACGCTGCGCATGCGCCACTTCGGCGCGCGTACGCTTGACAGCTACGACGAACGCCGCTCCGGCACTTCGACGCTCTTCAACGCCTCTTTGGGGTATAAGCGCGGCGGCTGGAAGGTGTGGCTGGAGCTGCTCAACCTCTTCGACAGCAAAGACCACGACATCGACTACTACTATGCGTCGCGTCTGCAGGGCGAACCTTCGGAAGGGGTGGAGGACGTCCATTTCCACCCGCTGGAACCGCGTATGGTGCGGGGCGGGGTGAGTTACCGCTTCTAGGAGGCACCCAAATAAAACGGTGTCCGAAGGAAAAGGGACAGGCTGCTTTTAAAAACTGCTTCCCAAAAATAGCAATTACACCCCAGGGGTTGAATCCGGCACGGCGGGCGATGATTTCACTGCGCGTTCTTTTTATTTGGTATTATTATAGATGATCGGCAAAGTGGCAATGTATGTGAACACGTTGTAAGCGACGCGTTTAACACGCTGCTTGATAAAAACGTAAAGGAAGCTATCATGAAAGTAATGGTCGTTTATTATTCGATGTACGGACACGTCTACAAGCTGGCTCAAGCCGCCGTCGAAGGAGCGGCATCGGTGGAGGGCGCAGACGTCATACTCCGCCGGGTTCCGGAAACGCTGCCTGACGAGGTGCTGGAAAAGATGGGGGCCTTAGAAGCGCAAAAGCAGCAGGCCGATGTGCCCGTATGCACCGTAAAGGAGCT
>CAZNQJ010000148.1:0-4834 GCA_964575205.1 uncultured Campylobacterales bacterium
TGGAGCCTGAGGTCCCCTGCGCGATGACCGTCGCAGCAATCGGAGAGATCCCCATCAGCTTCAGGGCATCACGGCGTGACATTCTTGGCGTCTCTTGCTCCAGAATGTTCAGCAATGTTTTATCTTCTTTCAAATGTATCTCCTTTTTAATATTGGTAACGAACGTACAGGCGCAGATCCTGTGCCGAATCGAGGTTTTTGTCGGCCGGATCGTCCCAGTAGCAGGTCGTATTGGCGCGGTAGTTGTAATCGATATAGGTGTATCGAAGCTGCGCACTGAGGTTCTTGCCTTCGATCGGGATGTTCCAGTAACCCTCATAGGCACTGCCGCGTGTTGCGATCTTGGAGCCGATAACAGTGTCTTCCGCCCAGGTCATCGGTGTCCAGTACTTGCTGCCCCAGTTGTACTCCAGACCGAAGCGGCCGCCGTCGGTCATCATGTCAGGAAAGAGGAAGCCCGCCCAGAAGCTGTAACCGGTCTCACTCTTCGTTGAGCCCAGCATCTCGTAGCCGCTGTCAGGATCTGTCTTTGTTGCCGCAATACTGGCAAAAAGCGTCGATGAATCAAGGAAGTCGATATCTTCATTGAGACCGTCAAGCTGATAAGAGAGGGCTCCCATGTGGGTCGTTCCTGCACCCGCTTTTTTGATAGGCGTAGCACCTTCGATGTTGGTCCCTTTCGAGTTAAGGATCATCGCGTACTGCGCCATCAGGTTGCTCTGGCCGTTGTTGTAGATGGAGATCGGTAGGACAAGAAAATCGACAGCCGCGTCATCTGTTGCAACATCTTCAGGATCGATGTACGGTGTTGTACCTTTTGCTTTTACTGAGCCTGCATCCATCGATACCGGGTCATGGGCGCGGCCGTAGACGACCTTCAGGTAGGAGCCCGGAAGAAGAGTGTCCGCAAAGTCGAACATCACCATCGCCGCATCGACCTCCATGTTGGTGATGTGTGCCAACGGCGAGTTCGGTTTGGCATCGCCGCTGCGATGGTTGGCCAGGAAGCCCATCGAGGCAGGGCGGCGGCCGACGCTGAACGCCATCGGTACAGCCCAGTCGTTGCCGAACTTGTAGACAAAGTTGCCTTCTCTGAAGCGTACCGTCAAGTCGTGGGGACGGGAGCTTCCGCGCCATGACTTGTCTTCGTTAGCTGTGTTCTCGGAACCCCAGTAGCCATAGACGGCCAGCTGGCCGTGGAAGGTCAGCCCTTCGAACGGCGAGGCCGCCATACCGAGCCAGAGGCGGCTGGTCAGAAGGGCCGGGTTTGAATATGTCTTTCCGGCATTAGCCGTATCATCGGCACCGGAAGCTGTTTTGGCATCATCTCTGTATTTATAGTTCAGATTTTCATAGGCCGCGCGGTAATCGATCTCCCACTTGATGTTGTCGTTGGCGCTCTGCTGATTGACTTTAGAGATCTGTTTGTTCTGGTAGGCGTTTATCTTCTCCATCTTTTCGATTTTTGCATTGAGTGCATCGATCTGCGCCTGCATATCTGTATCGGCCGAAAAGGCTGAAGTGGAAAACAGTGCCAGACTTGAAAGAAGTGTCAGGTTTTTCATCATTTATAGTTCCTTAGATATCGATTTCTAATATAGCTGTAGATCAGCTGTGTATACAGCTGTATTAAAAATGTATGATTTAAAGTATGGATTATCTGGGGTGAGGGTTCACCCCTTTAAATTAACAAGAAGGGATATTTCCGCTGTCGCTTGCGAAATCATAAACGAAATCATAAAGATCGTCTTGGAATTTGTTCTCGAATTTTTTGCTTTCGAAAAAATCTTTTCCTGCCGGGCACTCCGCTTCCATAGTCTCTGCAAGCTTGCCTTCGTTTTTAGCAGTTTCCCACTCCATCTGTGTATGCGAAGCTGCAAAAGCAGCCCCGGTTTTACCGCACACGTCTTTAAGCTTTTTCTGATAGATCTTCTGACCTTTGGCGGCGTCGGCATAAACATTTGTACTTAAAACACTCAACCCTACAAGGGCAGCCATCGTAACTTTTGTAAATGATTTCATTGATTATCCTTTTTTTATATTTCGCAAAAAGTCTAACCGAGGATAAATTAATAATAACTTTAAATTAATAATTAAATAATTAATCATTATATTGTTACTTTTTTCGTCAAAATAAGAAAATATTATTTTCTTGTGCTCTGCTGTATCAATAAGAATAAATATGGAAAAGATGAGCTCTCCATCGGATTGAACAGTTTTAACCCCTGAAAGCAAGGATTTTATGGGACTAATGTGCACAGCGTTACAAATGGGCTGCATGGAATCAACACAATGTTTTGAGGAGAGCTGAAAAATAGAAGCGCTTGAGCAGAGTGTTCGAAATTCGACTAAAAAATAAAAAATAATATATAAAAATGTAGCGTATAGTTACATTCAGGGCGTAAAAGCTACCTGCAAGGGAGCCGAAAACCGCTTTTTACGAACGGATCTCCCTGGCAACCAATCTTCCGACCAGCTTCCTGACCGTAGGGACGACAACAATGATCGTCGGGAAGGCGACGGCGAAGGCTTTCCAGAAGGCGCCGAGCCATTTGAGAACGAAGCCGTCGATCAGACCGAGGTTGATGAAGGTGATGACGAAGGACATGAAAAAAGACATGAACAGCGACATCAAAAAAGCGAAGAGCAGGGGTTCGAAACGTTTGGGGATCATGAGTGACTTTCAAATATGGATATTTTGCGTATTATACTGCCGACTGCTTATATCAATCAAAAGATAAAGAAAGCAAGCGTTATCTGATGACTACAATAGAAAGGAAAGAGTTGGATCTATTATAACGGGTATTCGGCCCGCACCGGTACAGGTGCAGGAAAGAAGGTTTAGAGCGCCTTGGACATAATGCGGTTCATGCGCGCGATGAACTCGGCGGTGTCGTCGAGCTCCATGCCGTCAAAGAGTTTGGCCTGGTCGAAAAGGACGTGCGCCGCATCGTTGATGAGGTTCTGGTCGCCGGAATCTTTCAGCTTGGCAAGCAGTTCGTGGTTCGGGTTGATCTGCAGGATCGGCTTGAGCGGCGGCATCTCGGAAGCCTGGCCCATCTGCGCCATCATCTGCGCCATCATGTAGCTCGGGTCCTCTTTGTCGATTTTGAGCGCTACCGGAGAGTCTGTCAGCGCCGTAGTCACTTCGATCTCTTTGACATTGTCGCCGAGGCTTGTCTTGAACTCGGCGATGAGCCCTTCGAACGCTTTAGCGAGTTCTTCCTCTTTTTTCTTCTCTTCTTCACTCTCTTCGAACTTGGCGTCGGCCGCGTTGACGAACTTGTACTCTTTGTAATCCTGGACCATCGGGAAGACGATGGTGTCGATCTCTTCGTTCATGACGAGAACGTCGATGCCCCTGGCTTTGAAACGCTCAAGTGTCGGCGAGTTTTTGAGCATGTTGAGCGACATCTTGCCGGTGATGTAGTAGATCTCTTTCTTCTCTTCATCGACGTTTTTGACGAACTCTTCGATCGTTGTCTTCTCCGAGCTGTTCATGGTGTTGAACTGCATCAGTTCGAGGATCTTCTCGCGGTTGCCGAAGTCGGAGTAGAGCCCCTCTTTAAGGACGTTGCCGAACTGCTTGTAGAAGTCGTCGTATTGAGCGGCGTCTTTTTTCATCATCTTGGCGAACTCGGAGAGTACCTTCTTGACCGAAGCGTTCTTGATCTTGCTCATGACCGGGTTCGACTGCAATATCTCGCGGCTGACGTTGAGCGGCAGGTCTTTGGAGTCGATCACACCGCGAAGGAAGCGGAGGTAGGTCGGCATAAGCTCTTTTTCGTCGTCGGTGATGAAGACGCGGTTGATGTAGAGTTTGATGCCCGGCTGGTAGTCCACGCGGTACATGTCCATCGGCGCTTTCGACGGCACGTAGAAGAGTGTCGTGTACTCGAGGGCACCTTCGGCTCTGTTGTGCATCCACGTCAGCGGTTCGGCAGAGTCGTGGGCGATGCTTGAGTAGAAGTCTTTGTAGTCGTCGTCGCCCAGTTCAGACTTGCTGATCGTCCAGAGCGCTGACGCCTTGTTGACCTGCTCATTGACGATCTCGGTCGATGAGGGTTTTGTCTCTTTGCCTTCGTCGTCTCTCTCCGCAGGGATGAACTTCTCTTTGTCCATGAAGATAGGGAATGGAATATGGTTGGAGTACTTCTCGATGATGCTCTGAATGCGGTGCTGCTCCAGGAACTCGTCTTCGTCCGCTTTCAGGTGCATGACGATCGTCGTACCGTAGTTCTCTTTTTCGGCCGGCTCGATCTCATACTCGCCGTCACCGGCAGAGATCCATTTGTAGGCCTTCTCTTCGCCCGCTTTTTTGGAGGTCACTTCCACCTTGTCGGCGACCATGAACGCCGCGTAGAAACCGACACCGAACTGACCGATGAGCTGCGAATCTTTTTTCTGGTCGCCCGAGAGGTTGTCAAGGAAGGCTTTCGTGCCCGACTTCGCGATCGTACCGAGGTTGGCGACAAGGTCTTCGTCGTTCATACCGATACCGCTGTCCGTGACGGTCAGCGTCTTTTTCTTTTTGTCGAGCTTGATGTCGATACGCGGCTTAAAGTCGATGCCCTTGTAATTCTCATCGGTGAGTACCAGCATGTTGAGTTTGTCCATGGCGTCTGAAGCGTTCGAAACAAGCTCGCGCAGGAAGATCTCCTTGTTGGAGTAGAGCGAGTGGATCATAAGTTGTAAGAGTTGATTGACTTCCGTCTGGAATTGATGTTTTGCCATTTTTGTTCTCCATAGATATAGGGCACCTCTATAGACCCCAGTCCTCCTCAGCGATAGAGAGAAGTTCACAATCAAGGCGCTCCTTTGAAGCCCTAGCCAT
>CAZNQJ010000149.1:0-4803 GCA_964575205.1 uncultured Campylobacterales bacterium
GAGCTTTTTGAAAAAGTCTCTGTCCAAATTGACAAATTACTCAAAAGTGAAAGCAGAGATGTGAAAGAGCTTGTGATCACCGTTAATCTGTTGATGGGGATTTCTATTTAATTATGAATTATGAATTATGAATTATGAATTATGAATTATGAATTATGAATTATGAAAGGTGGCGCAGCTCACCTTCACCCAAACTGAACAGGTAAAAGTTTCAGATTGGGTGCAGATTGTGCCGGACTAAGGCCGAAGGCGCACTGCTGTGCGTCGAGCGTGCCGCAGTCCGGTGCAAGGTGCGCCGAAGCTGGAACTTTTAAGAGAGGCCTGCTGCTTCCATACTTTTGATCTGTGCGTCTGTGATCAACGGATCGATAATCTCGTCAAAAAGGCCGCCCAGCATAATCTCCTGAAGGCGGTAAAGCGTCAGGTTGATGCGGTGATCAGAGATGCGGTTCTGCGGGTAGTTGTAGGTACGGATACGTCCGCTACGGTCACCTGTTCCGACCTGTTCATTACGTGCGGCACTGTCCTTTGCCTGCGCTTCGCGCAGTTCCAGATCAAAAAGACGGGCTTTGAGAACTTTCATCGCCTTGTCTTTGTTTTTGTGCTGCGACTTCTGGTCCTGGTTGGTCACCACGATACCCGAAGGGATGTGCGTAATACGTACGGCCGAGTCTGTCGTGTTGACTGACTGACCGCCGTTTCCGGAAGCGCGCATCACATCGATCTTGAGATCGCCGGGATCGATAGCGATCTCGACATCTTCGACTTCCGGCATCACGGCAACGGTGATCGCCGAGGTGTGAACGCGGCCCTGCGATTCCGTCGCCGGCACACGCTGAACACGGTGCGTTCCGCCTTCATACTTGAGACAGCTGTAGACCTGGTCGCCTTTGATAAGTGCGATCAGCTCTTTATAGCCGCCCGCCTCGGACGGGCTGGTGCTCATCAACTCGATCTTCCACCCTTTGACTTCCGCGTAGCGGGTGTAGGCGTTAAAAAGATCGCCTACGAAGAGCGCCGCTTCATCCCCGCCGGTTCCCGCGCGGAGTTCGACGATAATATTTCTGTCATCATTCGGGTCTTTGGGAATAAGCAGTTTTTTGATCTCATCTTCGATAAAAGGCACTTTCGGCTCAAGTTCCCTGAGTTCCTCTTTGGCCAGTTCGCCAAGTTCGGAATCATACGTCATCGACCTGTTCTCTTCGATATCGGCCAGAAGTGTTTTGTACTCTTTTATCTTTTCGACAAGCGTGGACATACCGGACTGCTCTTTCGAGAGCGCGGTCATACGCTTGATGTCCGACGCTATGTCGGGCGAGCTGAGCAGCTCGCTCAACTCATCATAGCGTTCCAGAAAGGGGGTTAGTTTGTCTGCTAACATTAGGGGTGTTACTTAACCCTTACAGTGCGTTAACAGCTTGGTGAAGGCGGCTTACTTTACGAGAAGCTGTCTCTTTTTTCAAAAGACCTTTGCTTACAAATTTATGAATCTGCTTGTTAGCCACTTTTAGTGTTTCAGAAGCTTCTTCTTTATTGCCTGCATCAATAGCAGTACGAACTGCCTTAACAATGTTCTTTAGACGAGTACGGTAGAATCTGTTACGCTCAGTCTGTTTCTCAGTCTGGCGGATTCTCTTCAATGCTGACTTATGGTTTGCCATTGCATTATCCTTATAATAATCAAATTTGAGGTAGAATGTTACCTTAAAGATAATTAAAATTAAGTTAAACATTATGTTGAAATGTAAATAAGGTGTACGAATGAAATTATTTGGAACAGATGGGGTACGTGGCGAAGCCGGAAGTTTTCTAACAGCTTCTCTTGCCATGAAGGTTGCCATGGCGGCAGGCATCTATTTTAAAGACAGTGCCAAGACCAATAGGATACTCGTCGGAAAAGACACGCGCCGCAGCGGCTACATGATCGAAAATGCGATCGTCAGCGGGCTGACGGCCGTCGGTTATGATGTGATCCAGATCGGTCCGATGCCCACGCCCGCCATCGCTTTTTTGACAGAGAACATGCGCTGTGACGCGGGCATTATGATCTCGGCAAGCCATAACTCTTTTGGCGACAACGGCATCAAGTTTTTTGACGCACGCGTCAATAAGCTCTCGGAAGAGATCGAAGCTGAGATCGAAAAGATCGTCCAGGATGAGGAGAGGCTAAACAGTGCAGCGGCCACCAACAAAAATATCGGCAAGGCGAAACGCATCGATGATGTCATCGGGCGCTATATCGTTCAGCTGAAAAACTCTTTCTGCCAGGAGCATACGCTTCAGGGACTGCGCATCGTACTTGATACGGCCAACGGCGCCGGCTACAAGGTCGGACCGACCGTTTTGGAAGAGCTCGGTGCCGAAGTCATTGTCCTGCATGACAAACCCGACGGCTTTAATATCAATGAGGATTGCGGCGCACTGCACCCCAAAGATGTCCAGAAGGCGGTCATAGAGTACCGCGCCGACATCGGCTTTGCACTTGACGGCGATGCCGACCGTATCGTTGTCGTCGATGAGAAGGGTGAAGTCGTCGACGGCGATCAGCTGATCGGTGCCTTGGGTATTTACCTCAAGACGATCGGCAAATTACGCGGCGATGGCATCGTCACCACTGTCATGAGCAATCAGGGGCTCGAAGATTACCTGCAGTCGCACAAGCTTAAACTTTACCGCGCCAATGTCGGCGACAAACATGTCCTGGAGATCATGAACAAAGAGGGGATCAACTTCGGCGGCGAGCAGAGCGGGCATGTCATCATGAGCGATTATGCCAAGACAGGCGACGGGCTGGTCACGGCACTGCAGACGCTTGCGCTTGTTCTCAGCAGTAAACAGCCTGTCAGCAAAACCCTGCGTCCCTTCAGCCTCTATCCGCAGAAACTTGTCAACATCCATATACAAGAGAAAAAACCGCTTGAGAGCATCGAAGGTTTGTCTGAAAAATTTGCAGCGCTTGAGAAGGCCCACATACGCCATCTTGTGCGGTATTCGGGAACAGAGAACAAACTGCGTGTCCTGCTTGAGGGCAGAGATGCCAAAGCGATGGAAAATGCCATGAATGATCTCATAGACTTTTTCAAGAAAGCGCTCAATGGTTAAATCACTTCTTGCTCTGACCCTCGCCCTTGTCGGCATCTTTATCGCCGATCAGGGGATCAAAGAATATATCATACTTAAAGCGATGGCGATCTCTTCGCTGCCTCAGGATCTCCTCTATGCCCGTGCAGTCGACATCTATGAGACAGGCTGCATCAATCTCCGTCTCGTTTTCAACCACGGTGTCGCCTTTTCGATGCTCTCGTTTTTGGAAGAGTATCTCAAATGGCTTCAGCTCCTGTTGATCTCAGGTGTCCTGGCTTACGTGATCAGCCTGAAAAAAAGCTGCTACATGGTCCCCTCCGGGATCCTGATCGGTGCCGGACTCTCCAACATTTACGACCGCTTTATTCATGGCGGTGTCGTCGATTATATCTTCTGGCACTGCGGTTTTGATTTTGCCATCTTTAATTTTGCCGATGTGATGATCGATCTTGCGGTTGCATGGCTGCTGTTTTTAAACCTGAAACCGAGGTTTTGCAAGGCGAAAAAGAAAAACTAACCTTTTTTCTTCCAAATTTCACTCTCATCTCAAACCAATTTAAGCAAAGGTAGTGTAATATTCCCGTCTCTTTTCAAGAACGGTCTCTTAGCTCAGTTGGTAGAGCACTACCTCGACAAGGTAGTGGTCACTGGTTCGAATCCAGTAGGGACCACCATCCAAACCCCTCAATCACAAACACCAATAGATATCTAAACATTAATTATCTTTCTAAAAACCTTGCGGTTCGTTAAATTGATCGCAGAATTACTTTCAACAATATCTGCCCCTCTGGCAAAACAACACTCCAAGCTTAAAAATATAATTTTCGGATTCACTGAATATCTCTACGTATAACTTTCTCTATTCTCCGATTGTAAGCTACCTACTTACAGGAACTTGTATGTATCCGTAAGAACCGGGCATGCCTTAATATCAATAAATTTTAGAAATGTACAAAAAGGAAAATCGAATGAAGACATTCAAACAATATTCAAATCTGGCTCTACTCTCCATGCTCTTTATGCTAACACTTATTGCGGCGGGATGCGGAAGCAGCAGCGATACTTCAGTAGCTACAGACACCGGTGCACCAACTATTGTCTCAACAAATCCTGTCAATGGTGCCACAGGCGTAACCCTTAATGCAAGCATCATCGTCTTCTCTGACAAAGCACTAGATACTTCCACCGTCAATGAGACCACTTTTACACTCTTAAATCACAGCTCAACAAAAAGCAGTGATTTATAGATTGGTCATGAGCTTGCTCGGGTGACGGTGCTAATAAACGGCAGCACAGCTGTTGCAGGCGCCGTGAGCTATGCTAACAACACTCTAGTCTTTAATCCTAACGATGACCTGAATGCGGGTACTGAATATACTGCGACAATCACTGCTGGAGTCAAGGACTTAGCCGGCAATGCTATGGCAGCTGAATATGTCTGGAGTTTTACAACAGGAACAACAACAGACGCTACTGCACCTGCAGTGACGTCGACAGACCCTTTAGATGCTGATACGGCTGTACCCTATAACAGAAGTGTCAGTAATCAAGTTGCACGCTAAATTCATCATAGAATTACTTTAAACTATAATCCGCCATTCCTGTATTAATAATATTTACTACAATTAATATTATTTTATGGTATGCTAAAAATGTCTATATATAACTTGCTCTAATCAATAATTGTAAGTTACATACCTAGAGGAACTTGTATATATC
>CAZNQJ010000150.1:0-4782 GCA_964575205.1 uncultured Campylobacterales bacterium
ACCGAAAACACAGAGGTGCTTGAGCAGGGCATGGAGACGATAGAGCTCGGCGAACACGGCGAAGCGGTCGAATCGCCGGTCCAGGGAAGCCTCTGGAAAGTGATGGCCAAACTCGGCGACATCGTCGAAGAGGGCGAGGTTCTCGCCATCGCCGAATCGATGAAGATGGAGGTCGACATCGAAGCGCCGGAGCACGGAAAGATCACGAGGGTACTCTGCCATGAAGGCGAAAACGTCCACGCCGGCAAGATGCTCTTCGTCATCGAACCGATCGCTCAGTAGGCCGCCTCATGCAGCAGAAACTCTTCAAGACGATGTGGGGGTTCAAAGGCGATTTCGAGAACGCCTGCATTGAGGCCAGAGAGGCCGGTTTCAACGGCATCGAGGGGCAGGCCCCGCAAGATGCGCAGGAGCGCGCCTATTGGAAAGCCTCTCTCGAGAGACACGGCCTCAGCTACATCGCCGAGATCGTCACCGGCGGCGACTATGTCCCGCACCGCGACCTGAGTGTCGAAGCGCACCTCGACGACGTCGAAACGGCACTGCGCAACGCTGCGGAGCTTTCGCCGCTCTTTGCCACCTGCATAGGCGGCTGCGACGCCTGGAGCGAAGAGGAGAGTATCCGCTTTTTTGACGTTGCGATGACGCTGGCAAAACAGTACGACATAGAGATCACCTTCGAGACGCACCGCAGCCGCTCCCTCTTTAACCCCTGGGTAACGCGCCGCATACTCGAAGCGCTGCCGCAGATCAGGCTGACGGCCGATCTCAGCCACTGGTGCGTCGTCTGCGAGCGCCAGATGGATACGGAGCCCGAAAGCATCGCCGCGATCGCACCTTACGTCCGTCATATCCACGCCCGCGTCGGCTACGACCAGGGGCCGCAGGTGCCGCACCCCGCCGCGCCCGAATACGCTTACGCCCTGCTAGCCCACCAGCAGTGCTGGGAGGTATTCTGGAGCGCCCAGCAGCAAAACGGCATGACGACAACGACCATGACGACCGAATTCGGCCCCGACGGCTACCTGCACACCCTCCCCTTCACCAAGGCGCCGGTCGCCGACCTCTGGGAGATCAACCGCTGGATGGCCGAGACGGAACGCCGCCATTTCAGAAGCTATAACAGAAAAAAAGGAGCGGCCTTATGAGACACCATCTTCCCGTCATCGTCCTGCTGGGCGCTTCGATACTCTGGGGCCTTTCATGGCTGCCGCTCAAGAGCATCAACGGCATGGGGGTCGACGGCGTCGCCCTGACCTTTCTGGCCTACGGCGTGCTTGCGCTGAGCCTGACCCCGCTGCTGCTGCACCAGTTTCCGCTCTGGCGCAAGCATAAAAAAGCGGTCCTTCTTATCGCGCTCTTCGGCGGCGGTGCCAACCTCGCTTTTACCTACGCCCTCATCAACGGCGAAGTGATCCGCGTGATGGTGCTCTTCTACCTGCTGCCGGTCTGGGGTGTCCTGGGCGGCAAGTTTTTTCTCAAAGAGAAGATCGACCGCTGGCGCTGGCTGGGTGTCTCTTTCGCCATCGTCGGCGCTTTTTTCATCCTCGGCGGCTTCAGGGCCTTTGATGCGCCCCCTTCGTGGATCGATCTGATCGCCCTGCTTTCGGGTCTTTTCTTCGCGATGAACAACCTTCTCTTCCGCGCCGCGCAGGCCGTGCCGGTCGGCTCGAAGATCACCGTGATGTTCTACGGCTGTTTTACCCTTGCGGGAGTGCTGCTGGCCGCCGGTGTTGAACAGCTCCCTTACGATATTACGGGCAATGCCTGGCTCGCGCTGCTGCTTTATGCGCTCTTCTGGCTGCTTGTGGCCAACATCGGCTCACAATGGGGTGTCACCCACATGGAAGCGGGGCGCTCTTCGATCATCATCATCCTGGAGCTGATCACCGCCGTTGTCTCGGCAACAGTGATCGCCGGCGAGAGCATGGCGCCTGTCGAGTATTTCGGCGGGGCCCTTATTGTCACCGCCGCTTTTATCGAAGCACTCCGCACCAAAGACGACGAGATCCCCCAAACGACTATTTAATAAAGGAACAACTATGACGATTGCCAACCTTAAAAAACGCTTTTTTGACAAAACACACACCCCGCGGGAGCTGATGGCGCAGATCAAAAGACGCATCGAAGCCAACGCGGACAACCCGATCTGGATCCACGTCCTCAGCGATGCGGAGCTTGAACCCTACCTGACACGCCTCGAAGAGAGCGACCCGGCCTCGCTCCCGCTTTACGGCATCCCTTTTGCCATCAAGGACAACATCGACCTCGAAGGTATTCCTACGACCGCGGCCTGCCCGGACTTCAGCTATATTCCCGAACGCTCCGCCTATGTCGTGGAGCTGCTGATCGAGGCGGGGGCGATCCCCGTCGGCAAGACCAACCTCGACCAGTTCGCGACCGGCCTTGTCGGGACCCGTTCGCCCTACGGCGCCTGCCGCAACAGCATCGACCCCGACTACATCTCGGGCGGTTCCAGCTCGGGAAGCGCGCTGAGCGTCGCGCTCGAGATGGCGGCCTTTTCGCTGGGGACCGACACTGCCGGTTCGGGTCGTGTTCCCGCGGCCTTCAACAACCTCGTCGGGGTGAAACCTTCCAAGGGGGTGCTGAGCACCTCCGGCCTGGTGCCGGCCTGCCGCAGCCTCGACTGCATCTCCATCTTTGCCAACACCACCGAAGATGCGCAGAAGGTCTTTGACCTGACCGCCTCTTTTGACGAAACCGATCCCTACAGCCGCCCGATGCCCGAGACGCAGAAGAGCCCGCTTTCCACTTTTAGGTTCGCTATCCCGAAAAAAGAGCAGCTGAAGTTCTTCGGCGACAGCGAGGCAGAGGCCCTCTACTACAAAGCGATCGAGGTCTTTGAAAGCATCGGCGGCACCGCGGTCGAAAGCGACTTTTCGCCCCTCTTCGAAGCGGCCGACCTTCTCTACTACGGACCGTGGGTCACCGAGCGCTACGTGGCGGTCAAAACGCTGATCGAAAACAGCCCGGAGAGCTTCATCGACGTGACAAGAACCATCATCGCTTCCGGCAAGACGAAGAGCGCAGAAGATTACTTCAACGCGGAGTACAAGCTCAAAGGCTACCGGAGACAGGCCGACAGGCTGATGGCCGATGTTGCCTTCGCATTGACGCCGACGACAGGGACCATCTACACCATCGACGAGGTCAACGCCGATCCCATCCGGCTCAACACCAACCTGGGCTACTACACCAACTACATGAACCTGCTCGACTTCTCGGCCTACGCCGTTCCGGCAGGCTTCAGAGAGAGCGGGCTCCCCTTCGGCGTCACCCTCTTTGCCGAAGCCTTCGAGGAGCGCAAGCTGATGCAGATCGGCGAAGCGTACCTAAAGGCTTCCCGTGTCTAGAACCATCGACATCGCCGTCTGCGGCGCCCACATGCGCGGCCTGCCGCTGAACCGCCAGCTCACCGAGCTTGACGCCACCTTCGTCAGGGCGACCTCCACGGCCAAAGGCTACCGCCTCTACAACGTTCCCGAAAAGGTGCCGCCGCGCCCCGGCATGGTGCGCGACAGTACCTCGGAGGCCGCTTTGGAGCTTGAAGTGTGGTCCATGCCGCTGGCGAACTTCGGCGCCTTCATGGTGCAGATCGCCTCGCCGCTCTGCATCGGGACGGTCTATCTCGAAGACGCCACCCCCGTCTACGGCTTTCTGTGCGAGAGCGACCCGCTTAAAGGAGCCGAGGAGATCACCGCCTACGGCGGCTGGAGGGGCTACCTCGCATCGCGCTGACAAGGCGCCGCCCTCATCTTCTGAAACCGTCTCTCTCCGGGGCACCGCCGCTGCCCTGCCATTTTTGCCCCTTTCCCCTACCGCAAGAAAAACACATAATAAATAATTTTTTTCAACATACGGTAATCTTTGTTATAATAAAAACTACGGGTTGTGCAAACGGGGATACGACATGAAAAAACACCTACGCTTCAGCAAAGAGAGTTCTATTATTCTCTCAGCAATGACACTTCTTGCGCTCTTTACGATCAGCTCAAAACTCTACACTTTTTACCAGCTCGAATCGATGCACACCATCACGACCGATCTTTATAAGCACCCGCTACAAGTCTCCAATGCCGCACTTGCCGTCCAAGCCGACATCTACAAGATCCGCAGGGACATAAGAGAGATCCTTTCATCACCGCAGTCGCTGCCGGCAGTCGAAGCGGATATCCCCGAACAAGAGCAGGATCTCCATACCAATCTGGACTTGATCAGACAGAACATCCTCGGAGACGAGGGGTTGCGCCTTTATCAACAGACGTTCCGTATGGTCGAAACCTTCGGCTCCATTCGCAATGAGCTGCTTGCCCTTGTCAGAGCCGGCCGCAACTCCGAGGCGAACGCCATGTTCCGCGGCAGGGGAAGCGACCTTTGTGCAGAACTGGAGGCCAGCGCCGTCGAACTTAACACCTATGCCAGAAAGAAGGCGGATGATTTCAAGGAGCGCTCCGACACGATGTTTGCAAGACTTGAAAAGATCCACGACTCCATCACCGCCGTGCTGCTGCTGCTGTTCGGGCTCATCGGCTGGTACACGGTCAACAGGGTTTCCGGCTATATCGCCGGCAACAGGCATCTCACCCAGGTTCTGGCCATCATTCGGAATGTCAATCAGCTGATCGTCAGGAAAAAAGAGCCGCAGCGTCTTATTCAGGAAAGCTGTGATATTCTGGCCTCAAGCCATATCTACGACAACGCCTGGATACTTCTCCTTGACGATGCCGACACCGACGAAGCCCTTCACGGGGTATGGCTTGT
>CAZNQJ010000151.1:0-4774 GCA_964575205.1 uncultured Campylobacterales bacterium
TTTGATAACCTTGCCGTTGCGGTCGACGATCTCCATGGCGTAGCTCTCTTCGTTTGCGACCAGCTTGTATTCGTTCCAGCTGCTTTTTTCGCGTACGAAGTGTCTGGAGAGGACCTCGTAGCCGTCTTCGTTGAGAAGGGCGTTGAGTTTCTGCCGCTGCTCGTTCGTGAGGCTGGAGAGCTCGATCAGCGAAGCCGGAGCTTTGGCAGCCGTTGTCCCGTTCTCTTCGTCAAGCGTGAAAAGCGGGTCGAGGAAGTTGTCGATGAAGGCATATTTGTCAAACGGCACGAGATCTTCGGGCTGTTCGCCTACGCCCACATAGAGGATGGGGATGCGCATGGCGTAAGCGATAGAGAAGATCGAGCCCCCTTTGGCCGTACCGTCGAGTTTGGTGATGATGATGCCGTCGATGTCGATCATCTCGTTGAAGGCCTTGGCCTGTGCGATGGCGGAGTTTCCCTGGGTACCGTCGAGGACGAGGATCTTGCGGTGCGGCGCGCCTTCATGTGCCTTGTCACAGATGCGGACGATCTTTTTAAGTTCGTTCGCCAGGTTGGTCTGCGTGTGCAGGCGGCCGGCCGTATCGATGATGACGCGTTCAAAGCCTCTGGCTTTTGCCGACTCGATGGTGTCGTAGCAGACGGCCGAGGGGTCGTGCCCCTGGCGTGATGCGACAATGGGAACGTCGAGCTTGTCCGCCCAGCGTGTCAGCTGCTCGATGGCCGCGGCACGGAAGGTGTCGGCCGCACCGAGTATGACGCGCTCTCCCTGATCTTTATAGCGTTTCGTCAACTTGGCGATGGTCGTCGTTTTGCCGGCGCCGTTTACCCCGATGATCAGTTCGACAAAGGGTTTCGTGAATTCGGGCTCTTTGTAGTTCGCCCATGCCATCGTGGCCAGAAGTTTTGATTCGAGCTGCTCTTTTGTGACCGTCTCTTCATAGAGCTCGCGAAGGATGATCTCGACAAGCTCGTATTCGACGTCGGCTTCGAGCAGGATCTCTTCGAGCTCCGCTTTCGGAATGCGTGCCCGCTTTTTAGGGGCGACAACCTTCATCGCCTCGGTCGTCTTGGCGAGTCCTTTTTTGAAAAAACTAAACATCTATTTTCCCAAGGCCTTTTTGATGTCGCTCTCGATCATCTCTTCGGGTGTCTGGCCGACGTAATGGGTAATGTATTGCCCGTCTTTGTACATCACCATAAAGGGAATCGGAAAACGCTGGCCCGCTTTGGTGGCAGAGGCAATGGCGCGGTAGAGCTTTTCGTTGTCTTTGGAGTTGACCCGGGCATAATCCGCGCCGGACTTCGTCTTGAAATCGTCAAGCTCCTTGTTGGTGATGACATCTTCTATGGTCACACCCAGTATGAGCAGATCATCATGGTAGTTTTTTTGCAGATGGGTAAGGTTCGGCGCTTCTGCGCGGCAAGGCGGGCACCAGGTGGCAAAGATGTCAAACATGACGACCTTGTTCTTATGCCCGTTGACATAGAAGTTAACGCCCTCTTTGGTGACATTGTAATCGACACCCTTCGTATCGACAAGATGGTAGGTTTCGGAAGCGACCATGCTCTTCTCTTCGCTGGTATCACTGCTGCAGCCTAGAAAGAGGAGAGGAACTGCAATAGCGAATGAAAGAAGTCTCTTTTTGAACATAAATATAGCCTTTTTGTGGGCACAAAACACTTTGATAGAGAGTGTTTAGGGGATAATGAGTGCCCTTTAGATAAAATTGCCATGATTATAACCAATCTAAGGTGCAAAATGTCTGTGACAAAAGTGACTTTACGAAAAAAATGCCTTAAAACTCTGCAATCGTTAAGCAGCCACGACCGCAAATACCGCGATGCAAAACTCAATGCCAAACTGATCAGCCACCCGAAAGTGAAAAATGCAAAAAGCGTCCTGGCTTTCTGGCCTTTGGGAATGGAACCCGATATCCGCAGCACTATTGCAGCGCTGCGCCGTCAGAAAAAAGTCTATCTGCCGTTTATGGAAGACGACAGTTTCAAGATGGTAACATTTAGACTCCCGCTGACGCAAAAAAAGTTTTGTATTTGTGAGCCGGGGAATTCGAATTTAAAAATTAAAAAAATTGACGTAGCAATAGTACCAGCAGTGGGTGTAGACGGTGAAGGACGCCGCATAGGTTTCGGTAAAGGAATGTATGACCGCTTTTTTGCAAGACTAAAACATAAACCCTATATTATATTTGTTCAGTCAAAACTTTGTAATACCTCTAAAAATATTTGCGACAAGTATGATATACAGGCAGACTTACTGATTACCCCGCAAGCGTATTATGCTGCAGCGAAGGGTACTAAAAATGATAAGCGAAATACTCTTAGGAGGTGGCATAGCCACAGTTAGCGGCCTGCTCGGATTTTTGATCTCCAAGAAAATTGCCAGTGCACAGTCCGATGTCTATATCGAACAGGCAAAGGCAAAGGCCGGTGCAATCGAAAAAGAGGCAGAGCTGCTGCTCGATCGTGCCAATCTCAAAGCAAGAGACATCGAACAGCAGTCTCTGCGGCAGTATAACGAAGCGAGCGAACGTGCGCTGAAAGATCTCTCCGGACGCGAAGATCTTTTAGCAAAGAGGGTAAAAGCGTTTGATGAAGACGTTAAAGAGAAAGAGACGGTATTAGAACGCGAACGCGGAGTGATAACAAGCCTGCAGCTAAATCTGGAACGTCAGCAGAAAGGTCTGGTCAAACTCAAAGATGAGTATGAACAGCGCATTGAAAAAGCGATCCAAGCCGTTGAAAATGCGGCAGGGATGACAAATGAGGAAGCCAAAGAGATTTTGCTGAAACAGGTCGAAGAGCGTTCGCGCGCCGACATCGCCCACATCGTCCGACGTTATGAAAACGAGGCAAAACGCGAGGGCGAACGCAAGGCCAACTATATTCTTGCCCAGGCGACGTCGCGTTATGCCGGCGAATTTGCCAATGAACGTCTGATGAACACGGTGCAGTTGAACGATGATGAACTCAAAGGGCGTATTATCGGCCGCGAAGGTCGAAATATCAAGACCTTGGAGATGCTGATGGGGGTGGATATCATCATCGATGATACCCCGAATACGATTATTGTGAGCAGTTTCAATATGTACCGCCGGGCGATCGCAACCCGCACCTTGGAGCTCTTGATCGAAGACGGCCGCATTCAGCCGGCACGTATCGAAGAGATCTACAACAAGGTGTGTGATCAGTTTGAAGAGAAGATCCTCGAAGATGGCGAGAATGTGGTCTTTGAACTCGGCATCAACGGCTTGCATCCCGAACTTATGAAGTTGGTAGGGCGCCTGCGTTATCGTGCAAGCTACGGTCAAAATGCTTTGGCGCACACGCTGGAAGTGGCCAATCTTGCCGGGATCATGGCGGCTGAGATGGGCGGTGATGTCAAACTGGCGAAACGTGCCGGTCTTCTTCATGACATCGGCAAGGCGCTGACCCATGACGTTGAGGGGTCGCATGTCGATCTGGGGGCAGAGATCTGCCGGCGATACAATGAAGACCCGGTGGTGATCAATGCCATTTATGCCCACCACGGGCTCGAAGAGATCAAAAGTGTCGAATGTGCGGCAGTCTGCGCAGGCGATTCCCTGTCGGCCGCACGTCCGGGGGCGCGCAGAGAAGTACTGGAGAGCTTTTTAAAACGGGTAACTGCGATCGAAGAGATCGCCTCTACGAAAACAGGTGTCAAACAGGCTTATGCCATTAATGCGGGGCGTGAGGTAAGGGTGATGGTGAGTGCCGAACTGGTCAGCGACGACGAAGCTTCGCTGCTGGCTAAGGAGATCGCGCAGGAGATCGAATCCAAAGTGAGTTATCCGGGGGATATCAAGGTCAACGTCATCCGCGAAAGCCGTGCGGTGGAATACGCCAAATAGTCAAAAAGAGCTTAAAACAGATGCGTCAGAGGCGGGTATCTCTATCGAACAGACAGCGATCCTCTGATTTGCTGTTCGCGGGAATCACCTTGAATTTTCAAAGATCAACAACGCCTTTTGCTCAAATCGATTCAGAAAATATTTGACTGTGGGCAGATCGGTTTCTCTTCTCAACTAAGCGATATTATATTGCCTTCTTCTGGTATAACCAGCAAAAAAACAGAATCCTATTATCGATTCTTATTAAGGTTATAATAAACTTTTAAGCTGTTGCCTGTGTCGATAACATTATAATAATTTGTGATGAAAATATAATAAATTAAGTATAATATGTTCTTATTTCAAAATTTGAATAACGGAGTTGATAATGAATAAAGCAGAAACAGTTGAGCAGTTGCATAATGCTAAAAAAGCACATGTGAAGTGGGTTCAGCGTGCAAAAGCCCTGATCGAAGGTCTGCCTGTCGAAAAAGAGTCTATTCCTGTCGATTGCACCGACTGCAAGTTCGGCCAATGGTTTTACGGAGAGGGTCAACACCTCAATGCCATACCGGGGATGGACTGTCTGCATGAGATCGAGACCCTCCACTTTAATCTGCACGATATCTATATGAAAATATTCAAGCTCTATTTCGGCGAGATGAACCGCTCTTTCTTCTCGAAACTCTTTAATATGAAGAATAAGATCTCTGACAGCGACAAAGAGAAGGCTAAAGAGTATTATGAGCAGTTACTGGATGTCTCGCATCAACTCCTCGCAGTGATCGACCGTCTTGAGCGCCGTCTGCACGCAATGTCGGCTACCGCATTTGAACAGGGTGTCTCTTAAACCTCTTCTTTGGAACACAGGAAGAGGTCTATAACAGATGCCTTCCATTTATG
>CAZNQJ010000152.1:0-4769 GCA_964575205.1 uncultured Campylobacterales bacterium
CTTGTTCGCGTATTTGACAGGTTTTTTACCGAACTGACCGCCGATCCCTATCACGCCGACTATTTGAAAGAGGCCGACCTGAAGCGGCTCAAGGAAGTGCAGCGTATCAATTTCATTGAATCCGTCGGTGACGACAAAGAGGCCTTCTTCCTGCGCTACAAATCGCTCGGCAGGTTTCATTTTGAAAGGGGGCTTCCCTATGTGGAGTACTATGACGCTTTTAACATGCTGCGCAGGCTCCTGACGGAAGAGGCGGAGGAGTCCGGCGGCATCGAGAACGCCAAGACGGTTCGCGAAGCGATCGAAACCTACATCAAGAACGCCATCAACGCCGGTGCAGCGGGCTACCTCGACGAAACGCTTGAGAACGACAGAATAACGCTGCTGCGCCAGATCAGCCAGCAGTTCGACATTGTCGCCATTAAAGAGCATCTGATGTGGGACCTGGATGTGATCGACGATATCCGCCAGATGAACGCCCGACCCTCCGTCAGGTTCGACGAGAAGAGATGCAAATGCGGCAGATGGCTTAACAGCAGCGAATTTGAAAAGTTCTTTGAAGACCCCCTGGTGCGCCAGGAGATCATGCAGAAGCACCATGATATCCATCTGGTCACCCGAAACATCTACCGCTCCATCGAGAGAGGGGATTACCACAAGATCTTTATCGACTACATCAACATGGTACGGCAGTCCATGTACCTCTACCAGGAGCTGAACTTCAACGTTACCCAGCAATCCCTGATCGAAGACGTCTCCAAAGACGCCTTGACGGGGCTGCTGAACCGCCGCTACCTTAACGAAGTGCTCAAAAGCGAAGTGCACCTGCACGCATTGAGCGGCGGGGCCTTTACGGTCGCCATGTTCGACCTGGACCATTTCAAGACGGTCAACGATACCTGCGGCCATCAGGCGGGCGATGATGTTATCGTCACCTTTGCCGGGCTGCTGACACGGCATCTGCGCAAAACCGACAACATTTTCCGATACGGCGGGGAGGAGTTCCTGGTCATCCTGCCGGGGACGAAGGCGGACGAAGCGTTCACGCTCTGCGAAGAGATCCGCAGCGAATTTGAAAAACTGACGTGGAGCGGCTGTCTGGAAAAGATGCCGATCAGCGTCAGCATCGGCATCTCCCAGTATACGGATGCGCTCAAAGAAAACCCCCGGCGCGTCATCTTCGATGCCGACAAGAACCTCTACCGCGCCAAAGCGCTCGGGCGCAACCAAACGGTGAAGTGATGAACGCCACGGAAAGAACATCAAGCCTGTAAGGCGGATCTGCCCGATGATGGGGGGGGTGTAGTGCCCAGACCAGATCCCGCGGGCCGGCGCCTAGACGCGCCGCATCTGCTGCCGGGTGTCTACGTTTTCTATTGTCATGCGAAAGTATAGCGTTTAGCGGCTGCGGAGGCCTCTTCTGTTACGCGGCGTCGCAGACGATACGGTTGCGGCCGCTGCGCTTGGCGTCGTAGAGCGCTCTGTCCGCCCTGTCGAGAATGGTCGGAATGTCGCATAACGGGTTGGGGACCATGGTGGTGATACCGATGCTGACCGTGAGCTCGTCGGCAACGCTCGAAGCGGTATGCATGATGCGCAGGGCCTGGATGTCCTCGAGGATCCGTTCGGCGATGTGCCGGGCTTCCTCGCATTCGGTGTGCGGCAGGATCACGGCGAACTCCTCGCCGCCGTAGCGTGCGACCATGTCCCGTTCGTTGCGGATGCTCTTCTTCAGGGTCTGGGCGACGGCGTTGAGGCAGTGGTCGCCCGCCACGTGCCCGTAGGTGTCGTTGTACTCTTTGAAGTAGTCGATATCGATGAAGAGCACGGAGATCGCTTTGGTGTTTTGCAGGTGCATCTTCCATTCGTCCGAGAGGAAACGGTCCATGGAACGGCGGTTGAAGGTCTGGGTCAGCGGGTCGATCTCGGCCAGCCGGGTCAGCCGTTTGTTGGAGTGGGCGAGCCTGCCCGCCAGCTGCTGGTTGTCGAACTGCAGTTCGAGGGTGTGCGTGAGGCGGTTGTAGAAGCGCACGGAGGAGGTGTGCATCAGGGCGATGTAGATCGCGAAAAGCAGGGCCATCTCGATGTACCCCTCACCGCTCTGCTGCAGCATGACGTACATCAGGCA
Organism: uncultured Campylobacterales bacterium; assembly: GCA_964575205.1. Lineage (GTDB taxonomy): Bacteria > Campylobacterota > Campylobacteria > Campylobacterales > Sulfurimonadaceae > Sulfonitrofixus. The sequence goes on from CAZNQJ010000152.1 coordinate 2,129, forward strand.
GGCGACCGGTGGAAGATAGAAGGCCGGAAAGGCGGCAAAGACCGATGAGTTGGTGTTGAACGCTCCGCCGATGAGCCCGGTGTAGATGATGAACAGCATCACCTGGTAGGGCACCGGCCACCCCGGCTCGTAAAAGAGGGCAAGGCCGCCCCAGATGACCCCGGAGAGGAAGGTGCCGGCCATGTAGATCTTCTCCCACCGATCGGTGTCGAAGTCGCTGCCGGCGATGCCCGAAAACCGGACATTGATCGCCAGGCGGATGATGGAGACGAGCACCATGACAGACAGCCACAGCAGCAGCGTGTCGTGGTCGGCGATGTTCCAGAAGAGCGCCACGGCGATAACGGCGGTCAGGATCCCGAGCAGCTGGATCGCACTTCCCTGCTGATAGAGCAGACGGACCTGCTCGCCTTTGATAGCAGGCGAAGGCTTTTCCGGAAAAAGTATGGACATGCGGCTCCTCGGTGATGGTTTATATCTATTCTAGCACATTGTACGGATATGGAAGTTTATTTTGATACGAAGAGCATTGTTGGCAGGTTATGCGCTTGTAAAAGCAGTTCGTACCCTTTTCAGTCCGGCTGCTCAAAGAAGACTTCAGAGACCTCCCCGTCCCTCTCCTCAATAACGGCGATGCGCTTGCCGCGATGTGCACTGTCTGATAGATCTTCCATGACACAATGATGGAACATCGGTCGGGAAGTCAGGGGAATTATTGCAGGGTGTCAATTTGTGCCGAAGCAGTCGGCCGAAAGTCGGCTAACAGCACTCCAGTTCACAGCGCCTGAGCGCGTTCAGCCCGGCTTCGTCTTCGGCATTTTCGAAGAGCTCTTCGAGGTAGAAGACGTTGGAGCAGACAAGATAGAGCAGGGCCTCTTTTTCGTCGGCTCCGGAGTTTCTGAGGTAATAGGCCTGCGGGATCGTCGGGACGATCTTTTTCCAGTAGAGGTTGACGTGCTCGGCATCTTCGAGTACCGCCAAAAGCCGGTCGATGGCCAGACAGGCATTTTCAAAACAGTCTATATTTTCAAACGAGACATACCGCTCGTCTATTCGTATTGCATTCGTGCCCATAAGCGTCCTTGGCGTGGTATTAAAATACTATGCAATTATGGTACTAGTTGTTTTTCGGCAGCCTTCAGCCCAGCTGCTCAAAGAAGACCTCGAAGACCTCCCCGTCCCTCTCCTCAATAACGGCGATGCGCTTGCCGCCCCGAGAGAAGGTCTCGACGATCGCCACGGGATGCCCTCGAAAGTGTAGTCGTGACCCTGCGGCTCCTCACGCTCTTTTCTGTTCTGCCGTGATTGTATTGTGCTGCGGTGCGCACTGTTCGATAGATTTTCCATGGTGCAATGATGGCACATCGGTTGAGAAGACAGGTGAATTGTGTGTGCGAAACAAGGCGGCATCTTTAACGCCGCTGCATCCTCATCATGAGGTCAGGCGCTCGCAAGCCTCTTTTGGGGTGCATGGGAGAGCTGGTAAAAGGCCTCATCGGGCATACTCTCCAGGACCGCAGCGAGGTTGTTCATCTCCTTTTTGAGCTGATCGGCGAGCGTAACCATCTCTTCATAGAGGTGCTGCGCCGATGCTTTCTCTGCGGGAGTGGGTTTGCTTTTGATGCCCAGCAGACCCAGCAGCCCTCCGGCGCGTTTGACATAATAGGTCGCATAGATCTGTGTAAAATGCGCGTGGAATTCAAGCAGGGTCTTTTCGATGTCACTGAGGCAGCGGCTGCTCTTCTCTGATGAAAAAAGCATCGCTTCGCCGTAAAACCATTTTCCGAAGACCGTTTCGGTCAGCTTGGGGGTAAAGTGGCTTTTGTCGATGTCGATGTCGAGGCCGGAGACCAGAAGCTTAAGAGAGTGGAGCTCCCGCACTATGGACGTCTTCGCCTGCTGCATGTTCCGAACGTAGTTCTCTTTGACCATAAGTAGACTCCTCATGTGTGAATAATGTGTGGTTTTTTGATTATAGCTTCTGCGCAGGGGGTGAAAGGGTGCTGTTCTGGTCAAAAAATAGTCAAAGGGGAATGATTTGAATCGTTTAGGTTTTACTTTTTAGGCACAGGTGTCACCAGACCCCTCGCTTTTTGCTCAACGGGCACTATTGCGCGGCTGCCGCTTCCTGCTCTGCGATCTTTTTGCGGACCGTCTCCATGTCGAGCGCCTGCGCCTTTTTGACGATCTCCGCCAGCTTCTCCCGGAAGAGGAGCCCCTCCTGCTGAAACACGATGACCTGCTCTTTCATCACCACGGTCGTCGGAATGGAACGAATCTGAAACTGCGCGGCCAGCCCCTGCTGCTCATCGGTGTTGACCTTTGCAAATGTGACGTCGGGGATCTTCTCCGACTCGCTTTCAATGATGGGCCCGTACTGCTTGCACGGCCCGCACCACTCCGCCCTGAAATCGATAATGACGACCTCGTTCTCCGTAATAGTCTTTTCAAAGTTCTCTTCGGTCAACGCTATCAATGCCATGTGTTATCCTTGTTTGTTTAATGGCATTGTGCATATTGGGTTCGAGGCGGGCTTGGCGACGAGGCGAGGCATCAACCAAATGGTGTAGTGAAAAGTGGAGATTCAACCCCTGGGGAGTAAATTGCACTTTATTTTATAGCAGACAGTTGATAATGTTGG
>CAZNQJ010000153.1:0-348 GCA_964575205.1 uncultured Campylobacterales bacterium
GTCGTTGATCAGGACAAAGTCGTGTTTGAGCGCCAGATTGACCCATTCGCCCAGCTCCTCAAGGCTCAGACACGAGGCCGTCGGATTGTTCGGAAAATTCAGTATGACAAGGTCACACGTTTTCAAAACTTCTTCATCCATAGCCGGTTTATAGCCGTTTGCAGCACTGAGGTTTAAAAAATGCATCTTGGCACGGCTGGCGATCGCCGCCCCCTCGTAGATCTGATAAAAAGGGTTGGTAAAGGCGATCTGCGGTGCCGCTTTGTCGAACAGCAGGTATTGCGGAAAATTGAACAGCACCTCGCGTGTCCCGAAAGAGGTGACCAGTTCATGCTCGCTCAGCTCCAC
>CAZNQJ010000153.1:358-4766 GCA_964575205.1 uncultured Campylobacterales bacterium
CGTTTTGGGATATTTCCGCAGCAGCGACGCACTCTCTTTCAACGCCTCCTGAATAAAGGCTGGGGTCTCAAACTGGGGCTCGCCGATCGTCAAAAGGATAGGCTCAAGTTCGGGATTCGGAGTAATATCCGCCAAAAGTCTGTTTAGTTTTTCAAATGGGTAAGGTTCAAATGTCATCTTTTTCTCGTCTCTCTAAAGTATCGCATAGTAATCGCGATTATACCTTTTTTTTCTTATAGGTTTGATTCGCCCGCCGAGCGGCAGAGATGAGAATAGACTCCCGGCCCTGGCTTTGCCTGCCGTCAGGAGGGGCATGAGACACGCTGAAAACGGCTTGCCTGACGGCTGTACGCTCTTTATTTAAACCTTCATTAACATCTCGACATAGCTCTGGCGCCCTAAGATGCAGGGTGCTATAATTTGTCTACCTCTACATTGGACTTGCTTATGAAAACAACACTTCTTCTGGGTTTTATACTTTTGCTGACCGCCTGCAGCGACCGACCTGCGAACAGCCTGGCAACACATACAGAGACTTCAACACAACAGACAGAAACAGTCAAAAGCGCTGAAAAAAGTGCCGCACCGGCACAAAAGATCGTTCAACACGGCAGTTCGGCAAAAGCGGGGACAGCGGTCAGCGGTTATGCCATTTATGAGCAGAAATGCGCTTCGTGCCACGGCCACAACGCTGAAAAAGTGGCGCTCAACAACTCCAAGATCATAGCGGGCTGGGAGAGTAAGCGCGTCATACAGTCCTTAAAAGGCTATCAGGACGGCACCTACGGCGGCACGATGAAAGGGATCATGAAAGGCCAGGCCGGCAGCCTGAACGAAGCGCAGATAAAAGCGGTTTCCGACTATATCGCTACGCTTTAAGCGTCTTTGCAGCCGCGTTTTGATGGATCATCATGGTCGGATAGGCAAATTCCAGCTCATTCGCCTTTAGGATCCCGGCGATCTTATAGAGCACATCCTCTTTGACCTCCTGCCATTCGGTCCAGATGACCGAACGGCTGAAACAGTAGACCAGAATATCGATACTCGAACTTCCGAACGCATCAAGATAGACCATGATCAGACGTTTTATCCCCTTGAGGTCCTCCCTGGAGACCAGTTTCATCTGCCGCTCGCTGTTCATGTACTCGGTCTGCTCTGTCACAATGCCCGGGTGGTTTTGCAGCATCTCCCTGATCTCTTCTATCGCTTTTTTGATGCTCTCCATGTCGGACTCATAGGTCACGCCGATCGTCATCTTGATGCGGCGGCCCATAGTGCGCCGGCTCCAGTTCTTGATGCCGTTATCGGCAAGCCGATAGTTGGGAATGGCGACCAGGGCATTGTCAAATGTCCGGATCGTTGTCGCTCTCAGGCCGATCTCGACGACGGTGCCTTCCATCCCCTCTACGGCGATCCAGTCACCCTGTTCAAAAAGATCCGTCAGAAGAATGGAGACCGAGCCGAAAAAATTGGCGATGGTGTCCTTGGCGGCAAAAGCGACCGCAATACCGCCGATTCCGAGTCCCGAAAGGATCGCGGTGAGGTTCACGTTGAGCATGTTGAGGATCAAAATCAGTGCGACCACTCCCATCAGGCCGTTCATCACTTTCAACCCGAGATTGATCACCTCGTGGCGCACAAACTTGTTCTGTTCGAGCTGCTCCATCTTGGTGACAGCGATCGCGTTGCCCAAACGGTAGACAAAGAATGCGCCCAGAAGCACATAGACAATATTATAGAAGGTAAACAGCCAGCTCATTGCGCTGAAACTGGAGTAGATCGTAAAGATCAGTTCGGATGTCAACAAAACAACAAACACGGTAAAAGGTCCTGAGCTCTTTGCAAAGATATAGCGGATGTCATCCTCTTCCACCTTCACAAAATTGAGCAGACGGTGCAGGACGAAGATGATGATCTTGCGCATCAGATAGACAAAGAAGAGGATCGCTATGATGTAGACGACTTTGGCACTGCTGAGATAGACGTGCTCGAGATAGGGGTCCATGCTCTTGCCCAGACGCGAGTCGTTGATCATCACGGCCAAAGAGAGTATTCCGTATCGGGAGACGGCGCCGGCATTGTAGATCTTTTGCGAATTTTCGATCAGCTCGGCACTCAGGTTGTTGTGTATTTTTTGAATATTCCGGTACTCGGCAAGGTTTTCCTGCGTACTGAGCGTCAGCGGATCCGGTGCAAGCTCATCCTGGACAAAGGCGTATTTCTGCAGATCGACAGTCGGCTCTGTTTCATGACGTTTGACAACGATCTCCTGCAGCTTCTTTTCAAAAGCGCTGTAATCTTCGAGTTTTGTGGCCTGAACAACCTGATCCATCGTGTTTCGCATGTTCTGCTTCAGAGACAGTGTCGCCAGTTTTAACTCGTCGCGCATGATAGCCAGGCTATTGCCCCGCTGCCTGTTGGCCTGGATGCGGCGTTTGAGTCTGAATATCTCGCTTCGGTAGGGGTTGTGCTCAACAGCGCCCTCTTTTACATCTTTGGAGATGTAGACGACAAAGAAGTTTTTAAAGAGCTTGTCTTCATCTTCAAGAATATTCTCCAGCGCTTCGCTGCTCAGGTTCTGGTCCGCAAGCTCTGTTTCCAGTCTGCTCTGTTGTGTAAAAAAATCTTCGATAAAATCGCTGCCGAAGAGCGAGAGCGTAATAAGAAGCAGGAGAACTATTTTTTTCATAAGCAGCACTTTCAATCATAAATGTTCTATAGGGCACCTATATTGTAATCAAGCCTGCATAAAACTCTTCAATAAAGATGCCCAAGAGCTGTCTGCCGCGCTTCAGCTCTTGGGGAGCCCGAACTTCTGCGTAATCAGCTCCCCTTCGTCATTAAAAAAGAGGTAGTAGAGGTAATCTTTTTTGACACTCAGACCCGCCAGATAGCGCAGTGCCAGGTTGGCCTGAAGCGAAGCGATGTGCATGACGATCGGTGCCGCTATCCCTGCCGGTGTCTTTTGGGTCACCTTGAAGACCTCTTCGAAAGAGGCCTCCGCAAAGAAGCAGACCTGGCCGTTAAAGGCTTCGACCGAGCCGTAGACCCACGGCGTGTTGACCGATTTTGCATAGGCGTTGATCGTCGCCCGTGTCGGCAGGTTGTCGGTGGCGTCGATAATGAGATCGACGGCGATCCCTTTTTTGCTGAAGGTCTCAAAGTCGCACTCATGGGCGTGTGCTTTGACAAAGGGGCAGCGCTCTTCGATGATCTGCGCATTGATAACGGCCTTGTTTTTCCCCTCGTCGCCGGTCTTGAACGCGATCTGGCGGTGGATGTTGTGCAGACTCACCTCGTCAAAATCGACCATATGGATCTCGCCGATGCCCGACGCACCGAGCGCAAAGGCAAGTGAGCTGCCGAGTCCGCCGCTGCCGATGATGGCGATTTTTTTGTCTTGAAGGGAGCGTTGAACATCTTCGCCCCACAACTGCACCTGCCTGTGAAAATATTTCAGCATCATAAATTCCTTTAACCTCTACAACTTTTTTTAGTCTACGACGGCGCTCTTTCAGACAACGCCCCTGTTCCCGAGCCTGAAAATGACAAGAAATGGTCGTTTTCTTAACGACTCTCACCCCGCAAGTGCACCTGCCTGTGAAAATATTTCGGCGCCGGTCAACACCTTTTTTGCAAGCGGGCCAGTGTAGCATGTCTGCTCTAAAACTTGAACTAACCCTACTATTTTTCTAAAGATTATAACGCTTACAAAAATAATTATCTTATCATCGGTATAATACAAAAATATCAGAAAATCCAGAGAGACCAGCAAAAGAGAACATAACGTGAATAGAATTATAAAATTTATCGATAAGGTCGTGGTGCCTTATGTCTTTACAACCAATGACGAACCGCTGCTTTTCCGTGAGCTGCTTAAAGCCAACAAGATGTACGATGACGGACTGAAGCTTGAAGGCAAGATTCCCGGCACCCGCATACGGATAGGACGCAATATCCTGGTCTTTTTGCTTTTATGGAATATCATCCTGCTGCCGATAAGCGGACTCTTTCATAAAGAGTTGGAGAAGGTGGACTGTCACCTCCTCATCATCTCCGCCATCATATTTACCGGTCTCTTTTTCGCCACCTACTCGATGTTTAAAGCATGGATGATAGACCGCGTCGCGCTCAAGGTCATCAAAGAGGCATGGGCCAACCACTACCCTCACTTTTCGTATGAGAAGCACCACAAGCAGGTCTCCCGTCTCTACGGAAAAGCGCTCGACAAAGAGCTGCCGACCAAAGACATACAGCTCTATATTCTGGACCATATGCTCGAGGAAGAGTAGGCTTTACCCTTTTTCAATCGCACGTGAGAAGTTTTTGCGGACTTCTTTTGAATTAGATTTGATAGTAGTGTTGTCAGTTTTCTTCTTTGCGTGCACAAAGCAGAAAGCTAACGGTA
>CAZNQJ010000154.1:0-4765 GCA_964575205.1 uncultured Campylobacterales bacterium
TTCCAAATATGGAACGTATAATCTTTTTCCTGAATCTTTTTCCTTTCATCCTAGGCTGTGGGTGTGTTGCTCTGTCCAACCCCTTGTAAACGACTTGCTGCACACCCGAACACCCGACACACTGACTTTAAATAAATAGCTTTAATCTCGCAGATAACTGCATGATAAACAAATTCTCTGCTACACTCAATAATTAAATCGATTAAAGGAGTAACGATGCCCAAACGGTATATCTGTATTATTTGTGAGTGGATCTATGACCCCGAAGTGGGAGATCCTGACGGGGGGATCGCACCGGGAACCGCCTTTGAGGATATTCCGGATGACTGGGTCTGTCCGGATTGCGGAGCCAGTAAAGAGCAGTTTGAAGAGCTTGAACAGTACAAGTAGACGTTGAAAAGAGCTCTACTTATGCATGGTAGAGTAACAGCAGGAGACCAAAGAGAATACGGTAGATACCGAAGCTGACAAAGGTAAAGCGCTGCAAAAAGACCAAAAACAGTTTAATGGTGATGTAGGCGACAATAAAAGCGGTGAGAAAGCCTGCGATAAAGGCTCCCCAGTTGGCATCGGCGAACTCACTGTAATGTTTGAGAAGGTCATACCCGCTTACGGCTCCCATGACAGGAATCGCAAGCAAAAATGAGAACTCCGCGCTTGTTTTGCGGCTCATCTTAAGCAGAAGCCCGCCGATGATCGTTGCACCGGCCCGGCTTGTACCGGGTATGAGTGAAAAGATCTGGGCGATACCGACCAAAAACGCCTGTCTGTAGGTGACATTTTCAACTTCGTTGGTATGACTCTCGTCTTCTTTGTAGAACTTCTCGACAATCAAAAAGACAATACCGCCGACAATGAACATAATCGCGACCACTTCGACGGAGAAGAGGGCTTTGATCTGGTCTTTGAAGATAAAACCGACAATGGCAAGCGGTAAAAATGCAACAAAAAGTTTTTGCCAGAGGAGGATCTTGGAGAAGGTCAGTTTATCGCGGTAGACCAGCATCACTGCCAAAATGGCAGCGAACTGGATGATCACTTCATAGGCTTTGGTCAGGCTGTCTTGAGAGACACCGAGGTAGCTGCTGGCAACGATCATGTGGCCGGTTGAGGAGATGGGTAGAAACTCGGTGAAACCTTCGATAATACCGATGATGATGGCTTGAAAAATATCCAAATTATATTCCTGTTTTCTGCGGATGGAAGCAATGCCTTTTAAAAATCAGACGGTCTGCTTTATTGATCCTGGCATTGTAGCATTTCGGTGCTAAATCGATAAGCGATCTTGCGGCGGTGTCTTTGACTGCAATGCAGCACACTTTTTCATTTGCGGCTAAAGGGTAATTGGCTATAATACGCGGTTTGAAAAAATGTAAGGCATAAACATCATTTAAGAATCTCCGTTTCAGGGCTTTTAGATGATGTTTAGCAAAGGAAAATAGATATGTTGCTTTTTACTCCAGGACCAACCCCCGTACCGGAATTTGTGCGTGTAGCAATGGCAGAAGAGACGCTTCATCACCGTACACCGGAATTTGAAGCGATCTTTGCCGATACCCGTGAACTGCTTTTTAAACTGTTCAAGACGGATGAGGTTGTCATGCTCGCCTCTTCGGGTACAGGCGCGATGGAAGCTGCCGTGATCAACCTCTGCTCGGACACGCTGCTTAATATCAACTCCGGAAAGTTCGGGGAGCGTTTTGGCAAGATCGCTGCGGCAAGCGGGCTCAAAAATGTCGAGATCAAAAACGGATGGGACACGCCCGCTTCTGTTGAAGAGGTGGTCAAAGCACTTAAAGAGAACCCGCAGATCGATGCCTTGGCTATTCAGATATCCGAATCGGCCGGCGGTCTTCGCCACAATGTCGAGGCGATCGCTGCGGCAGCCAAAGCGGCCAATCCGAACATTATGGTGATCGCAGACGGTATTACGGCAGTGGGTGTCGAGCCTATCGATATCACGAATATCGACTGTCTGATTGCAGGGAGCCAGAAAGCATTGATGCTTCCTCCCGGGCTGGCGATTTTAGGTCTCAGTAAAGCGGCTGTCGCAAAGATCGGCAGCGGCAAAGGGTACTATTTCAACTTGGCGACCGAAATAAAGAATCAGGCTAAGAATACAACAGCGTGGACAGCTGCCACGACACTGATCATCGGTCTGCGCGCCGTCCTTCAGCATGTCGAGGATAACGGCGGGTTTGAGAGACTTTACAGCGATACGGAACGCCGTGCCAATGCCGTCCGTTATGCATTGGAAGCGATTGGACTCCACTCCTATCCGGACGTGCCGGCACCTTCGATGACAACGATCGATGATGCCAACGCTTCCGAGATACGCAGCCTGCTTAAAAAGGATTATGGCGTCAATGTCGCCGGCGGTCAGGATGATCTTACGGGCAAGATCTTCAGGATCAACCAGATGGGACTGATCGAGCCGTACGAGATCGTCTGGGTCGTCAATGCCGTTGAACTGGCTTTGCAGAAGCTGGGCCGCAGAGATTATGACGGTACGGCAAGCCGCGTCTTTACCGAAAGCTATTTTCTTGCCGAAGCAGATGCAAAATGATATTTGAACACGAGATACCGGAGGGCTCAAAACTCTATTTCGGTGATTCGGCAAAACGCAAACGGTTCATCGAACAGGTAGCAAGCGAAGTGCTCTACAAAGAGGGTTTTGAAGAGATCGTAACACCGCTTTTTTCATACCATCAGCACGACTCCATCTCAAATGCCAAAGAACTGATCCGTATTAACGATACTGAAAACAACAAGATGAGCCTGCGTGCGGATTCGACGATCGATGTGGTGCGCATCATCACCAAGCGTCTCGGCCGAAACACGACGCACAGCAAATGGTTCTATATCCAGCCGATCTACCGCTACCCGTCTTTTGAGAAAAACCAGGTGGGTGCCGAAATCATAGGCGAGAGCGATCTAAGTGCAGTATTGAACCAGTCTATGGAGATTTTCAACCGACTTGACGTTGAACCTCTTCTGCAGATCTCAAATATTGCAATCCCCAAAAAACTTTCGAAGATGTTGAACATTGATCTGGACGACTTCCGTCATATCAATATCCAAAAGTTCCTGGCGCTTGATATTGACTGGCTGACAAAACTCGTCTATCTGCAGTATCCCGAAGATGTGGACAGTGTGATCGACATCGTACCGGAAGAGATCAGGGAAGAACTTGTGAAGATGAGAGAGATGTGCGCAAAAACAGCCTACAAGAACAAGGTGATCGCACCGCTCTATTATGCAAAAATGCTCTACTATGATGAGCTCTTTTTCAGAGTGATCCAAGGCAACGATATCTTCGCCCGCGGCGGGCGTTATATGAATGACGATGTGACATCGGTCGGTTTTGCCATCTACACCGATACATTAATAGAAGCGAACAAATAAGAGGAATGAGCATGAAAGCAGATTTAATTGTAGGTATACAGTGGGGCGATGAAGGCAAAGGTAAAATGGTTGACCTTCTCGCTCAAAAATATGACGCCGTAGCACGTTATCAAGGCGGGCATAACGCAGGCCATACCATTTGGGTAGACGGTACAAAATATGCGCTTCACCTTATCCCTTCCGGTGTTTTGAACCCGGAAGCCGTAAATATCATCGGCAACGGCGTGGTCGTCTCTCCGGAAGCCCTGATCAAAGAGATGAAGCAGTTTGACCATCTACTCGGCCGCCTTTTCGTGAGCGAATCGGCCCATATGATCCTAAGCTTTCATATCGAGATAGATCTTGCAAAAGAGCGTATGCGCGGGCTTAAAGCGATTGGCACAACGGGCCGCGGCATCGGGCCTGCTTACGCTGAAAAAATTGCACGCGCCGGTTTCAGACTGGGCGAGTTGCGTAATGTCGATCTGCTTACCGACCGTATTTTGGAGTATTTTGACCACAACAGCCCGATCTGTGATGCTATCGGACTGACCCGTCCGGAAGCGAGCGTCCTTAAAGCCGAACTTCAGGGTTATGCCGATGCCCTGCTACCGTATTTGGCAAATACGACTCAGATGCTGTGGAAGCTGATGGATGAGGGGAAAAAGGTTCTTCTTGAAGGCGCGCAGGGGACACTTCTGGACATTGACCACGGTACCTACCCGTTTGTCACAAGTTCATCGACAATCTCTGCCGGAGCCTGTACCGGTCTGGGTATCAACCCGAAAGATATCGGCCAGATCACCGGTATCGTCAAAGCCTACTGTACCCGTGTCGGAAACGGTCCGTTCCCGACAGAAGAGTTCGGCGAGACCGGTGACCGTCTGCGCGACCAGGGGCATGAGTTCGGTACAACGACAGGCCGTGAACGCCGTTGCGGCTGGTTCGATGCCGTGGCCTGCAAGTTCGCTTCGCGCATCAACGGCTGCGACCAGCTTGCCTTGATGAAGCTCGACGTGCTTGACGGTTTCGAAGAGGTCAAAGTATGTGTTGCCTATGAAGTCGACGGCAAAGAGATCGACTTTATGCCGCTTGATCTTGAAACAGCTAAACCGGTCTATAAAACCTTTAAAGGTTGGGATAAGACCGAGGGTGCCCGCTCATGGGATGAACTTCCGATAGAAGCACAGGAATATATCAAAGCCCTTGAAGTGTTAACGGCAACAAAGGTGGGCATGATCTCAACATCACCTGACCGTAACGACACAATCCTTCTTTAAAAGTTCCAGATACGGCGCACCTTGCACCGGACTGCGGCACGCTCGACGCACAGCAGTGCGCCTTCGGCCTTAGTCCGGCACAATCTGCACCAAAACAAGGG
>CAZNQJ010000155.1:0-4756 GCA_964575205.1 uncultured Campylobacterales bacterium
CCACGATGGCGATTGTCACAGGCCGCGGCAAACGCGCCATCGAAGACCATTTTGATATCTCGTATGAGCTTGAACAGCAGATCAGAGGAACATCTAAAGAGCATCTGCTCGATGAGATCCGCTCGCTGATATCACAGTGCACCTTCTCCTATACACGACAAGTCGAGATGAAAGGGCTCGGCCATGCGATTTTGACCGGTGAGACACTCATCGGCAACGAGCCGTTTGCGGTTATTCTGGCCGATGACCTCTGCGACCATAACGAATCCGGTGTACTGCAGCAGATGGTCGAACTGTACAAAAAGTACCAATGCTCTATCGTGGCCATCGAAGAGGTGCCGAAAGAGGAGACCTACAAATACGGTGTCATTGACGGAAAAGAGATCGAAGATGGCGTATTTCAGATCAGCGACATGGTCGAAAAGCCGGAACCTCAGGATGCCCCTTCCAACCTTGCCATCATCGGCCGTTATATCCTCACCCCGGATATCTTCAACATTATCAGCGAGACAAAGCCGGGTAAAGGGGGCGAGATCCAGATCACCGATGCCCTTCTGACTCAGGCCAGAGAGGGGAAGGTGCTTGCCTATAAATTCAAGGGGAGGCGTTTTGACTGCGGCTCGGTTGACGGGTTTGTAAAAGCAACCAACTACTTTTACAATAAGTCAATGGGCTGAGATATGAAAGGCATCATATTAGCCGGCGGCAGCGGCACAAGACTTTATCCGATCACCAAAGGGATCTCCAAGCAGCTGGTTCCCATCTACGATAAACCGATGATCTACTACCCGTTATCTGTTTTGATGCTCTCAGGTATTACCGAGGTATTGATCATCTCGACCCCGCATGACCTGCCGCGTTTTGAGGAGATCCTTGGCGACGGTTCCGACATCGGGATGCAGTTCAGCTATAAAGCCCAGCCCTCTCCGGATGGACTGGCCCAGGCATTTATCATCGGTGAAGAGTTTATCGGCAGTGATGATGTCTGTCTCGTCCTTGGCGATAATATTTTCTATGGTCAGGGTCTGACCCTGATGCTCAAATCTGCCGTTAGAAATGCCACCGAAGAGAATAAAGCCACTGTCTTCGGCTATTACGTCAAAGATCCCGAGCGCTACGGCGTTGCCGCTTTTGACCAAGAAGGCAATGTCACCAGCATCGAAGAGAAACCTGAAACACCGCAGAGCAGTTACGCCGTGGTCGGTCTCTACTTCTATCCCAACAGCGTTGTCGAGATCGCCAAGAACGTCAAACCCTCAAAACGGGGCGAACTGGAGATCACGACCGTCAACCAGACCTACCTCTCCAGTAAAGATCTGAAAGTCGAACTGATGGGGCGCGGCTACACCTGGCTTGACGCCGGGACCCATGAAAGTCTGCTCGAAGCCTCAAACTTCATTCAGGCCATAGAGAACCGTCAGGGGCTCAAAGTCGCCTGTCTCGAAGAGATCGCTTTTGAGATGGGCTACATTACCAAAGAAAAACTGCTTGAGCTGGCAGAGCCGCTTACGAAAAACCAGTACGGTCAATACCTGCTCAAACGGGCAAAAGAAGGAAAAAACGCACGATGAAATTTATACGAACCGAAATTCCCGATGTCATTATCGTGGAACCGACCATACACGGTGATGAAAGAGGTTATTTCATCGAGACCTTCCGTCAGGACAAGCTCGAAGCCTTTCTGGGCTTCAAGGTCAACTTCTGCCAGGACAACAAGTCCAAATCAGGCAGAGGGGTCCTGCGCGGTCTGCACTATCAGTTACCGCCTACCTCGCAGACCAAACTCGTACGCGTCGTCCGAGGCAGGGTGCTGGACGTCGCCGTTGATATCCGTAAAGGAAGCCCGACATTCGGCAAACATGTCGCCGTCGAGCTGAGCGAAGAGAACAAACGCCAGCTCTTCGTGCCCCGCGGATTCGCCCACGGTTTTGTCGTTCTGGAAGATGCGATCTTTTCCTACAAGGTCGACAACTACTACTCTTTCGAGGACGAACGGGGGATCGCCTATAACGATCCGGCATTGGGCATAGAGTGGCTTATCGATCCGTCAGAACTGCAGCTCTCCGAAAAAGACAAAAAACAGCCTGCCTTTGAAGCGGCAGATGTATTTGATTACAGCGTTGACCTCTATGCGTAAAATTCTGGTCACTGGTTCGAACGGGCAACTTGGCTCGGAACTGCAAACGCTCGCTTCTCAGTATGGCAGTTTTTCCTTTACATTCAGCGATCGGGAGACGCTCGATCTCAGCAGCGAAGATGCCATCAAAGCCTACTTTGACGATCAAACATTCGATGTCATCATCCACTGCGGCGCCTACACCGCCGTTGACAAAGCCGAATCGCAGGAGGAGCCGGCCTTTGCGATCAATCATAAAGCGGTCGAGACCCTGGCCCATATCGCCAAAGCAAAAAATATCGCGCTTATCCACATCTCGACCGATTATGTCTTTGACGGCAGCAACTTCAAGCCCTACGTAGAAGAGGACCCAACCAACCCGCAGAGCGTATACGGAGAGAGCAAGCTTGCCGCAGAAGAGGCCCTGCTCTCCATCAATCCCGCCAATTCCGTCATCATCAGAACATCCTGGGTCTACTCCTCATTCGGCAACAACTTTGTCAAGACGATGCTGAGACTCGGACCTGAACGCGATGAGCTCGGCGTTATCTTCGACCAGGTCGGAACCCCGACCTATGCGAAAGATCTAGCGGCAGCCATCCTGGAGATCATTCCCCAAGTCGTGAACGACACGGTAGAGATCTACCACTACAGCAACGAAGGGGTCTGTTCATGGTATGATTTTGCCAAAGCAATTTTTGAACTCAGCGGCATCGAATGCAAGGTCAACCCCATAGAGACCATAGCGTACCCTACCCCGGCAACGCGACCGCACTACAGCCTGCTCAACAAGGCCAAGATCAAACAGACCTTTGCACTGAGCATTCCCTACTGGCGGGACAGCCTCCATGCATGTTTGCTGAGGATATCGGATGAAGGGGATAGGATATCGTGATGAACAATTATGAAAAGTTAACCGTGTTCCAAAAATCACACCAGCTGGTATTGTCAATATACAAAGTCATTGAAAGCTATCCTAGTCATGAAAAATATCGTTTAGTCGACCAAATGGTAAGAGCTGCTTATTCCATTCCATCTAACATCGTCGAAGGTAACAGTAAAAACACAACCAAAGACTATTTAAACTTTTTGTATATTTCTCGCGGAAGCACACATGAACTAAAGTACTTCCTTCTTTTATCAAAAGATCTATCTTACCTCACTCAAGATGTTTATGAACGCCTGTCAATCGAATGTGACACTATTGCAAAAATGTTAAATGGCCTTATTAATTCGTTAAAAGGAAAAAGTTTATGAACAAGACCATACCCACTTTGTCAGGATATAGAGAGCAGGATATGAGATATAGTCAAAAAAATCATGGAATCAATAATGCCTAATACAAGACCCAAGACCCAATACCCAATATCCATATTGCTTACCGGCTGTGCCGGTTTTATCGGCTCAAATTTCGTACCCTATTTTTTGGAGAAATACCCGGACTACCGTATTATCAACCTGGATCTCTTAACGTATGCGGGAGATCTTGACAACCTCAAAGAATTAAAAAATATGGGATATGAGGGGGTAGGATCTGGTATGGAAAACAATAAAAATTCTAAATCCAATATCCAATCCCCTATATCCAAACATGAACGCTACAAGTTCATCAAGGGCGACATCTGCAACCGCGAACTGGTCGAGTTCATCTTTAACGAATACGATATCAGGGGTGTGATCCACTTTGCGGCAGAGTCGCACGTCGACAACTCCATCAAGAACCCGGGCGTTTTCATAGAGACCAACGTCAACGGCACCTTTACGCTGCTGGATGTCGCCTACAAGCACTGGATGGACGGACCATTTAAGTACAAAGAAAAGTACTTAAATGGAATGTTGAATGATGAATGTTTAATGGTGAATGGAGAAAAAGAAGAAAACAATTCAAAATTCAAAATTCAAAATTCAAAATTGGAAGCTTCGCTTCCGCGATTCCACCACATCTCGACCGATGAAGTCTACGGCACACTTGGCGAAACGGGCTTCTTTACCGAAGCGACCCCCTACGCGCCGAATTCCCCCTACTCCGCGTCCAAGGCGTCAAGCGACATGATCGTACGCTCTTATCAGGAGACCTACGGGCTCAACACGGTCATCACCAACTGCTCCAACAACTACGGTCCGAAACAGCACGACGAAAAGCTCATCCCGACCATCATCAGAAAAGCATTAGCAGGTGAAAGTATCCCGATCTACGGCGACGGCAAGAACATCCGCGACTGGCTCTACGTGCTGGACCACTGCAAGGGGATCGACCTGGTCTTCCATACCGGCAGAGAGGGCAATGTCTACAATATCGGCGGCAGAAACGAACGGACCAACCTTCAGATCGTCGACCGCATCTGTTCGATCCTGGACGAACGCCTTCCCAAAGAGAAGAGCTATAAAGAGCTGATCACCTTTGTAGAGGACAGAGCGGGTCACGACAGACGCTACGCTATCGATGCGACAAAGCTTGAGAATGAACTCGGATGGAAAGCCGACGAGAATTTCGATACGGGAATAATCAAAACTGTTGATTGGTACTTGAAAAAGTATTATAAATAAATAAATGATTAAAAAGAAAACTATTAATGCCCTAGCCTTGTTGTCATTAGCTTCTTTATTATTTTTGAGTTTAAATTTATCGCCAAACGCCTG
>CAZNQJ010000156.1:0-4745 GCA_964575205.1 uncultured Campylobacterales bacterium
TTATTGATGTCCAAGCCTTCGGCGGTCCCTTGGACTTCGCCTACGGTTTCGTTCGAATAACGTGAAAGCTGTCGCTTTTTCTATCTATTTTCAAGCCGACGTCGGTGCTTCGTACATCGACTCTGGTTTCGCTCGAATATTGTGAAAGCTTACGCTTTTTTTATTGATGTCCAAGCCTTCGGCGGTCCCTTGGACTTCGCCTACGGTTTCGTTCGGGCAAGCGTGACGTTAGTCACCCTTGCTTGTCCGAACTCACATCCAATCGATCAGTTTTGTGACTTCGTCGACCTCGTAGCATTTGACACCGTGGGTCTCTTTGGGCTTTTTGGCAAGGAGGACCTTGTTGATGTTGTGCATCTGCAGTTCGCGCAGACGAGTGTCGATCTGGAAGACCTCGCGGATATCGCCGACCAGAGAGACCTCCCCGATGAAAACGGTCTCTTTTGAAATGGTGCGGTCTCTGAAGGAGCTGATAATGGCGGCCAGTACGGCAAGGTCGGCCGAGGTCTCATTGATCTTGATGCCCCCGGCAATATTGATAAAGACATCATAGCCGTTGAGCGGTATCTCCAGTTTCCGCTCAAGCAGGGCGAGGAGCATGTTGAGGCGGTTGTTGTCGAAACCGGTTGCCTGTCGTTTGGCATTGGGTGCGTGCGAGTCACTGACAAGCGCCTGCACTTCGAGAATAAGAGGGCGGGAGCCCTCCATCACGACAGTCAGGGCAGAGCCGGGTTGGGCTCTGCTTCGGTTGAAAAAGCGCGAAGAGATATCTTTTGCCGAGACCAGCCCCTCGTTGCGCATCTCAAAGACGCCGATCTCGTTGGTCGGTCCGAAACGGTTTTTAAAACCGCGGAGGAGACGCAGCTCCTGCGAACTGTCGCCTTCAAAATAGAGCACCGTGTCGACCATGTGTTCCAGTACACGCGGCCCGGCGATCGACCCCTCTTTGGTGATATGGCCGATGATGAAGATCGCGATACCCCTCTCTTTGGCGATGCGCATCAGATCGAAGGTGATCTGGCGCACCTGGGTGACGGAGCCGGGCGCGGAGGTGATGTTCTCGGAGTACATGGTCTGGATGGAGTCGATAATCAGGAACTCGTAGGGGCGCGCTCCGAGTTCAAAAAGAACCTGCTCCAGTCTGATCTCGCAGAGAAGGTAGAGGTTGTCAGCCACGGCCTTGAGCCGGTCGGCCCTGAGCTTGATCTGTCCTTCGGACTCTTCCCCCGTGACATAGAGGGTGTTCTTGCCCGATCTGGCTATGTTGGCGCCGACCTTCAGCAGGAGTGTCGATTTGCCTACACCGGGGCTGCCGCCGATAAGCGTCAGCGAACCGGGTACGACACCGCCGCCAAGGACAAGATCGAGCTCTTTGTCGTTGCTTGTAAAGCGGGTTACTTCGGTATGGGTCACCTCCGTAATGGCCTGGGCTTTGCTTTTACCGGTAGGCGAAGCGGCGGTGAGCTTGACGATCTCCTGCTGCTGCTCGCTGAGCTCGATCATCGAATCCCAGGCCCCGCAGTTGGTACATTTACCCATCCATCTGGGCGAGGTCATCCCGCAGTGCTGACATTCGTAAAGTACTTTTTTCTTAGCCATTTTTCACCTCTGCTGCAGTGTCTGATTTCAGGTTGTTAATGTTTGATTGTCGGGTGAAAGATCTATTCAATACTGTTGCCTCTGTGAATTATTTCATGATTGTAGCAAAGAGTAGAATAAGATGCGATATATATGACAGAACGGGGGTTTTTCGACGTTCCGGTTCAGCGGACGGCGTACCGCCGTCACTGTCAGAATCCGTGTAAGACGTTTATACTGCGATCAGGCAAGGTCGAAACGGTCAAGGTTCATTACCTTGCTCCATGCCGCCACAAAGTCGTGGACGAACTGCTCCTGCGCATCAAAACTGCCGTAGACTTCGGCCAGGGCCCGGAGTTGGGCGTTCGAACCGAAGATCAGGTCGACACGGGAGGCGCTCCACTTGGCTTTGCCCGTTGCGCGGTCGCGCCCTTCGAACAGGTCATCGTCTTGCGAGGTCGCTTTCCACTCCGTGTCCATGTCGAGCAGGTTCACGAAGAAGTCGTTGGTGAGCGATTCCGGCCGCCTTGTGAAGACCCCATGCCGTGAGTCTCCGAAGTTGGTATCCAGGACGCGCATGCCGCCGACAAGCACCGTCATCTCGGGCGCGGTCAGCTTCAGCAGGTGCGCCTTGTCAACCAGCAGTTCCTCTGCCGATACGGAATATCTGGCTTTCTGGTAGTTGCGGAACCCGTCTGCAGCCGGTTCGAGTACGGCAAAGGAGACCACATCGGTCTGCTCCTGTGAGGCATCCATGCGTCCCGGCGTGAAGGGGACCGTCACAGCGTAGCCGGCACTTTTTGCGGCCTGTTCGATGCCCGCGCAGCCGCCGAGGACGATCAGGTCGGCGAGCGAGACCTTTTTACCGCCGGACTGGGCGCTGTTGAATTCGCTTTGGATACCCTCAAGCGTATTGAGGATTTTTGCCAGCCGCTCCGGCTGGTTTACTGCCCAATCTTTCTGCGGCGCGAGACGGATACGGGCACCGTTCGCTCCGCCGCGCTTGTCGCTACCGCGGAAGGTGGACGCCGAAGCCCAGGCGGTGGAGACCAGTTGGGAGACGGAGAGCCCGGAAGCCAGGATCTTCTTCTTGAGATCGGCGGCATCCTGTTCGTCGATCAGTTCATGATCGACGGCAGGGATGGGATCTTGCCAGATAAGCGTCTCTTTAGGGACCTCCGCACCGAGATAACGCGTACGCGGCCCCATGTCGCGGTGCGTCAGTTTGAACCATGCCCGGGCAAACGCATCTGCGAACTCGCCCGGGTTTTCGTAGAAGCGCCGCGATATTTTTTCATACACAGGGTCGAAGCGCAGGGAGAGGTCCGTGGTCAACATGGAGGGTGCATGACGCTTCGAGGGGTCGTGGGCATCGGGTACCGAACCCGCGCCCGCGTCGTCCTTCGGTCTCCACTGATATGCACCGGCCGGGCTCTTGGTCAGTTCCCATTCGTAGCCGAAGAGGTTTTCGAAGAAGCTGTTGCTCCACTTCGTCGGCGTCTGGGTCCAGGTGACTTCCAGGCCGCTGCTGATGGTGTCGCCGCCCTTTCCGCTGCCGAAACTGCTCTTCCAGCCGAGCCCCTGCTCCTCGATGGGAGCGGCCTCGGGCTCGGGGCCAACATGGGCCGCATCGCCGGCGCCGTGGGTCTTGCCGAAGCTGTGACCGCCGGCGATCAGCGCGACCGTCTCCTCGTCGTTCATCGCCATGCGCGCGAAGGTCTCGCGGATATCTTTAACGGCGGCAACCGGGTCCGGATTGCCCTCCGGGCCTTCCGGGTTGACGTAGATCAGACCCATCTGCACCGCAGCGAGCGGGTTTTCGAGATTCCGTTCGCCGGAGTAGCGTTTGTCGCCGCCCAACCAGGTGGTCTCGGACCCCCAGTAGACGTCCTCTTCCGGCTCCCAGGCATCTTCACGCCCGCCCGCGAAACCGAAGGTCTTGAACCCCATCGATTCCAGCGCGACGTTGCCGGTAAGGACCATCAGGTCGGCCCAGGAGATCTTGGGACCGTACTTCTGCTTGATCGGCCAGAGCAGCCGCCGCGCCTTGTCGAGGTTGACATTGTCGGGCCAGCTGTTGAGCGGCGGAAAGCGCTGCTGGCCGGACCCGGCGCCGCCGCGGCCGTCACCGGTGCGGTAGGTGCCGGCGCTGTGCCATGCCATGCGGATGAAGAACGGTCCGTAGTGGCCGAAGTCCGCCGGCCACCACTCCTGCGAATCGGTCATCAGCGCCCGGAGATCTTTCTTTACAGACCCCAGGTCGAGACTTTTGAACGCTGCAGCATAGTTGAAATCCCTGCCCATCGGATTTGAGAGGGGGGAGTGCTGGTGAAGAATTTTCAGGTTTAACTGGTTCGGCCACCAATCACGGTTCGACATGCCGCCGCCCGAAGTGTGATGCGACGAGCCTCTGTTATCAGACATGATAAGCTCCTTTTTTTGTTTCAGGATATGTTTCTGTACGAACCCAATATATAACAGTTTCGATACGAATTTTCTCAGGATCACTCGTTAGTTATATAAATTAATTTCATCTGCAGGAGATTTAAAAAGATCTGGAAGAGGGCAGGCTATTCTCCTGCAGAAAGCAAAACCCGCGGGCAGGGTGCCGCACTCAAGTCTGAAAAACGCTCACCCATTCTCGCAGTGCAAACATTTTTCAGCCTGCATTCCTGCAGGGATCGATTTCTTATATATGAAAGTTGATAAAAGATCAGGCAGTTAGGCAGGTGTCTCTTCAACTCCATCAAAAATATAGAGAGCTTCAGGTGCTCCTATTACCCCGGCATCGGCCATCAGTTTTTGCATTTCAGGTGTCTGCATACGATCTTTCAGTGCTTGCAGGCTTTCCATATCTTTGAATTTGATAAGAACAGAAACCGTATTGGACCCATCGGCATCACGAAAGATCTGCGAGCCTATAGAACCGGCAGCCTGACGGGCATTACTGTCATTGTCAAACCCATTTTTCCATTTAGCGTAATCTCCAATTTTTTGGCGGATAAAAGCGTATGGCATCTTGAACCCCTTCTTTGTTTTATATAGAATAAAATTTCATTCTTATGAACTGAGCTGCCCGAAAGAAGAGACGTTAAGCCTTTTTCTTAGTTGCTAAGATCAAAGTTTAGGCATGACGTGTTGTATGGCGCCGTATCTTCTGAGCGGCT
>CAZNQJ010000157.1:0-4722 GCA_964575205.1 uncultured Campylobacterales bacterium
TTGGTTAGAATACCTGCCTGTCACGCAGGGGGTCGCGGGTTCGAGTCCCGTCCACCGCGCCACTACCTTTTCAATTCCTTCAAAAAAAATCAGATAAAACTTATTTACATCTCAATTATCAGAGAAAAGCTGCGCAGTAATATTCAATTTCAGACACCATAAAGAGTTATTCGAGGGCTATATACAGTTTGGGGAATAAAAAAGAGAAGTGTTCTATTGAAAGAAAAGCAAGAGGTATCAGACCGCCTGCTTTTATCGAGCTTATAAGCTTTTTTTGACTACTTGTAATGCGACATGAAGTAGTTAAATGAATGTTTTAATGCTTTGTTGGTCAATTCAACAAAATCTTTAGTATCTTGCCAGCTGTCATTCGCCTTTGTGGCCAGCCCTTTAATTTTTTTCTCTATTTCATCGATCAGTGCTTCAAGCTCTTTTCTCTGTTCTGTATAAACTTTCTTTGCATCGGCACTTAACCCTTCTACTTTTGCTTTAAGATTAAGCTCTGCCAGCTGTTTTTTAAACGAATCGATCTGTGACTGTACTTTACTTAATTGCTCTTCTTTTGTCTCTTTTTCAGTCTCAGCCGACTTTTTCTCTTGTGCCATCATAGGTCCTTTTCGCTGTATTTCCGACAATTATACACACTTTTTATTATTATAATCCATTAATTTTTATAATTATAAAAAACAATATCATCGCGGATATTCTCCCTGTACTGCATTACATCCTCCTAAGTATCGGGCCGCTACAATGTTGCCATGAATAAAGTCGCCATAATTGGCGGAGGTGCCGCCGGGCTGATGGCGGCACTGACCGCTGCTAAATCGGGTGCCGATGTTACGGTCTATGAGCATAATAAGCGTGTGGGGAAAAAGATCCTGGCTTCGGGAAACGGGCGCTGTAATATCATCAATACGACAGCCTTTGTCGATGACTATTTCGGTGCCGATCCGGGTTTTGCAGCCTTTTGCCTGGACAGGATGCCTTTTGCCTCTTTTGAGAAGTTCTGCCAATCGATCGGGCTGCTGCTCGATGTCAAAGAAGACGGGCGCTGCTACCCCCTCTCCAACGAAGCCAGATCCGTGGTCCTCGCCTTTAAAAGTGCCGTCGAAGAGGCCGGAGTAAAGATCTACACCGAAAGAAGGGTTTCCGATATCGCCAAAGAGGGGAAGAGATTTGTCATCAGATCGGGTCAGGAACAAGAGGCCTTTGACAAGGTGCTCATCGCCACCGGTTCGGAAGCGGCACCCCAGCTCGGGGCAACAGCCGACGGATATGACTTTGCCAAAACCTTCGGTCATACGATAGAGCCGCCCTACCCCTCGCTGGTGCAGCTGCATATCGACTCCTCCATACACCATAAGATGGCCGGGGTCAAGACAGTGGCGGAAGTGACCCTCTATCTCAACGGCAGACCCGAAGAGAAGATCGCCGGCGATATTCTCTTTACGAATTACGGGATCTCGGGTCTGGCTATCCTTGATATCAGCCAAAAAGCCTCATCCGCCCTGATGGACTATCAGCAGGTCACCGTCGGCATCAACCTCCTGCCCCGCTTCAGCCGCCAGGCGCTGGGAAGCGTGCTCGAAAGGCTCTTCGCCTCGGTACCGAACCATCCGCTGGAGACGGTACTTTCCGGGGTTATCTCCATAAAGATCGTTCCCTATCTTTTGCAGAGCGCCCATATTGACCCTTGCCTCCCTGCCTCGAAACTCGGCACGAAAGAGATCAAAAAACTGGCCCATCAGATCCAGGATTGGCGTTTCGAGATCAGCGGCACGCACGGTTTCAAACATGCCGAAGTGAGCGGCGGCGGTGTCAGCACCTTGCAGATAGAGAGCAGGACGATGGAGTCAAAACTTGTCAAAGGGCTCTATTTTGCCGGCGAGGTGATCGACATCGTCGGGCGGCGCGGGGGCTACAACTTCAACTTTGCCTGGGCCAGCGGTATGATCGCCGGCAAGCAGCTCGCAAAGGTATGACGCGTTCAGCTCAATAGCGGATCTCGAAATCCCCGCCGAACTCTTCATCGATCTGCTCCGCTTCAATAGCATCGACCCGGCTGGCCGTCGAGCCCTTTTGCAAAACTGTTCTGAACCGTTCCAGCTCCTCTTCGCTGCAGCTTACAGCGGCTTCAACCCGCCCGTCTTCGAGGTTCCTGATATAACCGCTGAACCCTTCGCTCTGCGCATTTTTGGCCACGTTAGCACGGTAGAAGACACCCTGCACCCGCCCGGAAATAAAAAAACGATAACTCTTCATTCAACTATCCTGTTATTTAACCTTCTATTGTACAACGATACTAAGACGACGGTTTCTTTTCCCTTAACATTCCTGCGGCACTTTTATTTTAGTGTTTGATTCCATTGGCTACAATCACTTACTTCTTATTATCAGGAAAAATGATGACCGTATTAATTATTATCGGCGTAATAGCTTTTCTTCTCGTATTGATGTACAACTCCCTGGTCGGGAAAAAGAACCAGGTCGAAAATATCTTCGGAAGCGTCGATGCCGTTTTGAAAAAACGTTACGATCTCATTCCGAACCTTGTCGCTTCCGTGCAGCAGTATATGGCGCATGAGAAAAGCCTTTTGAACAATATTACCGAGCTTCGTGCCCAGGCGATGAAACCTGATATCTCCGATCATAAAAAGATCGCCCTGGACAAAGAGATCACCTCAGCACTCGGTTCGATCATGGTGGCCGTCGAAAACTACCCCGATCTAAAAGCCAACCAAAACGTCATGCACCTGCAGCATACCCTCAACGAAGTCGAAGCGCAGATCTCCGCAGCCCGCCGTGCCTACAACCAGGCGGTCACCGACTACAACAATGCCATCGAGATGATCCCGACCAACTTTATGGCTTCCATGATGAACTACCGGCGCAAAGAGGTCTTTGCCATCCCGCAGGAAGAGCGCCAGAACGTCAATGTGAACGATCTATTCAGCAAAAAGTAGCTAGCTGATGGCCAGCGTCAATGAACTGACCGACTTCTATTATAATGAGCTCTATCCCGAGCTCAAAGAGCTGGAAGAGGAGCGCAAACAGCTCAAATCAAGAGTTTTGACGCTCTTCGGGCTTATCGCTTTGGTCACAGCTGCCATAGCCCTTGTCATCACCAAAAATGCGGGGTTCAGCGATATCATCTTTTTTGTTCTCTTTGCCGGTTTTGCCCTGGGCGGTATCGTCTATAAACTCATGGTCAAAGACTACACCTCCGGATTCAAGCTGAAGATCATTCACCCGCTTATCAAGGCGATCAGCAGTGATCTGAACTACGCCCCGCTCTACTATGTCAGCGAAACACTTTTTTCGCACTCCAAGCTCTTTACCAAAGGGGTGGACCGCTTTCGGGGCAATGACCATGTCAAAGGGGTCATCGACGGCATTCCCATCGAGTTTTCCGACCTGCACGCCGAGCATAAGACAAAAGATTCAAAAGGACGGACGGGGTGGCAGACTATCTTTCAGGGACTCTTTATCGTCGCTGACTTCAACAAACACTTCAAAGGCAACACCATAGTCGTCCCCGATACGGCTGAAAGCACCTTCGGTTCATTCATCGGAAACTGGATTCAATCCAATAACTTTGCCCGAAACGATCTCGTCAAGATGGATGATCCCGCCTTTGAAAAAGAGTTTGTCGTCTACGGCACCGATCAGATCGAAGCGCGCTATATTTTGACCCATACGATGATGCAGCGGTTGCTGGAGCTTAGAAGAAAAGCCAAACATCCGATCTACGTCTCATTTCACGGAACAAAGATCTATATCGCCATCGACTACAGAGACGACATGTTTGAGCCCAAGCTTTTCTCTTCGCTGCTTGAGTACAAGACGGTAATGGCCTATACCCAGACGCTTCATCTGGCCACGGGCATGATCAAAGAGCTCAAACTCAACGAAAGGCTCTGGTCAAAACATTAATACTTTTCTGATACTATCAGACAAGCCAAAGGATCGCCATCATGCAAAAAAACCTCTTTTTCCTCTTGTTTCTGACCCTTTCGCTGAGCGCTCTGGAAATCGGCAAAACCGCTCCCGAGATAACGCTCAGCGGTGATGCGGGCGGCCGTCTGGACGGCAGCTCCTGGTCGAGCAGCGAGCTCAAAGACAAAGTCCACCTTCTCTTCTATGTCGACCCCGACAAGAAAGACCTGAACAACGCTTTCAGTGATGCCGTCAAAGCCGCCGGACTCGACCGTTCCAGATTTGCTTCCGTTGCCGTCGTCAACATGGCCGCCACATGGAAACCGAACTTCGCCATCAACGCCGCCCTGAAAAAGAAGCAGGAGAAGTTTAAAAAGACCCTCTATCTCAAAGATATGGATAAACTGCTTGTCAGCAGATGGGGTCTGGACGATGACAACTCCGACATCATCGTCTTCGATAAAGCGGGAAAAGTGATCTTCTATCATGCCGGCAAAGTCGATGAAGCAATGACCCGTGAAGTGATTGCACTGATCAAGGAGAAGATGTGAACACAAACATCTGGGTATTAAGCCTGCAGGACTTCTTCACCAAGAAGATGCTCACCTACGCTTTCGCCCCTTTTGTCTTTACGCTGATCGTACTCTATGCCCTCTTCTTCTCCGCGGCCGATGCCGGTCTGAACAGCGTAAAAGAGAGTGTGATCCATATCGAAAAGACACAGACAACGCAGGAAAACGGTATTACAAACACACAGAGCAGTAACGAGACCTACAGCGGCGGCAG
>CAZNQJ010000158.1:0-4687 GCA_964575205.1 uncultured Campylobacterales bacterium
GAAGTAGGGAAAGGGAGCTGTTTTACATTGACGTGGTAACGGCTTCATAACTGGAAACGATCCCGGAATGTCATTCAAGACTGTTTATATTTCTGTTCCTTCGCTTGCTTTAATGTGACTCACAACCCGGTTTCTTCCGCTCTCCTTGGCTCTATAAAGGGCTTTGTCGACCCGCTCCATAACACTCTTTACCGTATCATCTTCAGCCAACTGGATCAGGCCAATGCTGACGGTAACGCGTGAGGGCACCTTCGGAAGGTCCGTTTTGGCGATCAGGTGTCTCAGTTTATCGGCAGCGCTATGGGCACTTTCAAGATCCGAGTCCGGAAGCAGGAGTACAAACTCTTCCCCGCCCCACCGGGCGAACAGATCGCCGGAACGGATACTTGTCGTTATCAGATCCGTTAATTCGATCAGGACGGTATCACCGACGGGATGGCCGTAGTTGTCATTGAACTCTTTAAAATGATCGATATCCAGCATCGCTACGCAAACCGCTGAATGGTAACGCTTCACTCTGGCAATGGCATCGTTAAGCTCATGCTCAAAATAGGTACGGTTATGGCATCCGGTGAGGGTGTCATGTATAGCAAGATAACGGTACTGTTCCGATCTCCTGGCCAGCTGCGTCACATCGGTCAGCGAAACGACATAGCGCTTTCCGGCCGGGTTTATGTTGATCCTGAATATGGAGTGCACGCCTTCACTCTCCGACTTCAGGGTGACCAGCCGCTCATTATCGGGCAGGTTTTTCAGCTTCTCGATCCACTCAAAGGGCTGCAAGCGATCCTCTGCGCCACCGTTGTGCCGATACAGCAGAAGGTAATCACTCAATTTAAGCCCCCTTGCCTCGAACTCGGCGAGGCTGCTTGTGCCGAAAAATTTGTGAAAGGCGGTGTTGGCGGCATCGATCCGTTCGCCGTCGGTGAGCAGGATGATATCGCTGCTGCTGTTGAGGATCTCCTGCATCTCGTCATTTTTGCTTTGAAGCTCCCGCGTCCTTTCGCTGACCGTCTGCTCGAGCATCCTGTTGGCCTGGATCATCCGCCGGTTGTACGCGAGCTGAAAAGGGAGGATAAAGAGCAGAAAAAGAGCGCCGTAGAAGAGATTTTTCATCAATGAATGTCTCAAAAGGGCCTTGATATGGGAGATCTCTATATCGGCAGCAACGACATAACGCAACCCGTCCTTCGACGTCATGGGTACGAATACGCTGCGGAACTGGCCCCATTTGTCGCGGTATTCTGCATAGCTGATCTCACCGGACTTAAATACTTTGTACAGTCCAGGAGGCGCATCATCGTAATGATCAAAATAGGTCGTAAGGTTCACCCCGGTTCTGCGCTCCTCTTCGGTACCGCTGGAGGCGGTAAAAAAGATATTTCCGTCGACCAGGATCGTCGAGTAGAGATATTTGAGCTTGGCGACATCGGCAAACTGGGAGAGCCTCATGATATTGGACCAGTCCTCTTTGGCTGAGACACTCCCGGCATTCATGCCTTTGTGGTGAAAGCCTTCGGGCAGCAGCATAGGGATGCTCATGGCACTCCGCATCAGTGTTGCGTCAATATCCTCTGTCAGGTGGCGTTTCTCTGTGTAATAGGCGTCGACAGTGAAGTAGACGATCCAGACAAGATAGAGGAGGATGGCGATGAGAGCACGACGGTCCGGTTTAAACAAAATATGCCTTACTAAATCTACAGGTTTAAAATGTCAGTGTTCAATATACGACTAATATATTTCATTGGATGTTATAACGTAAACTTGTAAACACCATCTTTTCGACTCTTTTCCTATACTACCGCTACCCGCCTAAAACCTTCACCACCCGCTTCGCCAGAGAGGGAAAGGTCGTCAGTTTTCCGCCGTAAACATGCAGGAGTGTACTTTTGCCGATGCGGTGAAGATCGAGCTTGTATTCGCGCGACATCCGGGTCGGGTCTTTTGCGCTTTTGATGATCGGGCGGGTACCGATGAAGACCTCCTTGATATCCCTGCGCGTCAGCGCTTTTTTCAGATAGACGTTGCTCTCTCTGAGCAGGTACTCGATGTCGTCATTGTTGACCTTGATCTTGTCCACTTCGCCCGTTTCGCTGCGTTCCGTCGTACCGATCAGCGTCGTCTCTTTTTCGGGGATGATGAAAAAGATCCGTTTGGTCGCGGTCTCCAGGAAAAGCGGGTCAGGCACCAGCACCCTGTCGATGACCAGGTGAATGCCGCTCAGTTTTTCGATGGTGTAGGACGAAGGGAAGTTGAAACGCGCGTTGACCTCATCCACCCAGGCCCCCGTCGCATTGATGAGCAGGTTTGTCCCAATGAAGCGCCCTTCAATCTCGATCGAAATACTCTCGTCATCGATCACAACTGTTTTTATCTCGGCCTCTTCAACGATCTCTGTGCCCAAGGCTTTGGCTTCGTCAGCGATCCTGCAGGTAAGCGCGTAATCATCTGTTTTGGCGTCGAAATAGGTGAAGACGGCTTTCAGCCCTTCTGCTTTGATCGCATTGAACTTTTTTAAAAAGAGCTCATTCGGGACTTTCTGCGCCTTTTGGACGTTCCGTGCGAAAAGGCTGTAGAGCCACAGCCCCAGGCGTATCATCCAGGCCGGACGCCTGGAATTTTCATAGACAGGCAGGTAAAAATGGCGCAGTTTGACAAGGTCGGGATAGCTCTCCAGAAGGTATTGCCGGTCATGCAGGGCCTCTCTGACCAGCGCAAACTCGAAGTTCTCAAGGTAGCGCAGCCCGCCGTGGATCAGCCGCGACGAGCGTGACGACGTCCCTGATGCGATACGGTTCTTCTCCAGCACCAGAACACTTTTTCCCTCTTGGGCCAGGGCTTTGGCGATCGCCGAGCCGTTGATACCGGCACCCAAAATAACAATATCGTATCGCTTCTGCATCTTCGACCTTTTGCTAATAAAACTCGTGTATAATCATTGTAACCAAGATAAAGGGAGATGACCTTGAAAACAGTAGCCCACCGGGGTTTTAGCGAAAACTACCCCGAAAACACCCTGCTCGCCTTTCAGAAAGCCCTTGATGCGGGTGCGGACGGCATCGAGACCGATCTGCGGCTGAGCCTCGACAATCAGCCCTTTGTTTTTCACGATGACAATCTTAAACGGATTACAGGGCTTGCCAAAAAGCCCGAAGAGCTGACGCTCAAAGAGCTTCAGGCACTTGATGCAGGCAGCTGGTTCGACCCAAAGTACAGCGCGGAGAAGATCCCCTCCCTGGAGCAGCTCCTGCAGCTCTGCAGCGGAAAAACGACCCTGATCCTGGAGGTCAAACCCACCCCAGCTACCTACAAAAGACTCTGTGAGGAGATCGAAAAGCGGATCCATGACAAACTCGATTGGGTGGAGCTCTCCTGCTTTGACGACTGCGTCCTGGAGTATATGCATCAGCTCAACCCACGGGTAAGACTCCACAAGCTCATCGACAGCGCCTCCACGCTCAAAAAAGAGGATTTTGAGCGGCGCTATGCCTACACCGACTACTTTGATATCGACATAGCTCTGCGCAGTATCGTCATGGAGAAAGGGCTGATCCGCAGGCACAAGGTCATCTTCTGGACCGTCGACAGAGAAGAGCTCGGCGAAGAGATCGAAGCCGGGCTCTACGGCATTATGCGCAACGACCCGGGTCAGACAACCGCCCACCCCCGATACGAAAATCCTGTTTTACCTTGATATGCTATGATGCGCAAAAAGTTAGACAAGGAGATCGTTATGGACGATATAAGGTTCCCTTTTCTGGAACATATCGGTGCGGAACTGATCCGCGCTGAAAAAGGGGAGGCGGAAGTCACCCTCAAGACACAGCCCTATCACCTGCAGCACATGGGCTTCGTTCACGGCGGCGTCATCTCGACGCTGATGGACAATACGGGGTGGTATGCGGCGGTCTCCAACCTCGACGAGGGGTTCACCTCCGTCACGATGGAGATCAAGATCAACTACCTCAAACCCGCCTCGGGAAAAGCGCTCAAGGCGCTGGCGAAAGTCAAGCGCCAGGGGAGGACGACCTCGTTTGTGACGATCGAACTCTTTGATGACGAGAAGCTGGTCGCCTATGCGACCGGCACCTACGCCGTTTTGCAGGAGAGGTAGAGGTCTGTTTTAAAAAGCAGACGCTTACCCGGCGCTCTTTCCCTCTTTGGCAGCCTGTTCCCTGGCCTTGTCCTTTTTGCTTTTGCCCTTGCCTTTGACCGGGGCCGGTCCTTTCTCTCTCCTGGGCGCTTCGCCCTTTAATCCGTAGCCTTCGATCTGTTCGCGTTCAAGCTTGATGCCGCTGCGCTTTTCGATCAGGGCGAAATGGTCCCTCACTTCGTGATCGATAAAGGAGACGGCGATTCCCGTCTTACCAGCACGGGCAGTTCGTCCGATGCGGTGGATATAGTCCGCCGGGGAACGGGGAAGGTCGAAGTTGACGACACAGCTGATACCGTCGATATCCAGTCCCCTCGCCGCGATATCGGTGGCAAAGAGCACCCGGATCTTCTTCGCCTTGAACTGCTCGAGCGTCTCATTGCGCTCTTGCTGATCGAGATCGCCGTGAAACGACTGCGCCGAAAAGCCGTACTTCTTGAACTTCACGGCGATGTTGTCGGTGGCTCTCCGGTTGGCCATAAAGACCAGCACCTGTTCCCACTTCTCGGTTTCAAGCAGATGCCTGAGCAGAGG
>CAZNQJ010000159.1:0-4602 GCA_964575205.1 uncultured Campylobacterales bacterium
TTTTGTATCTGCCCGAACGGCGCCGGTTACAAGGAACTTTCTGCCATCTTCGGTATTGAGAAGATAGCCGTCGGCATTTTCCAAAGGCAATTCAATGAGACCGTGAAGATAGAACGTCTCTCCCGCAGTTCTGATATTTCGGTTTGTGATCTTTTCGCCGCAGCGTTTGGCCAGCTCTTTTTGGTACTCACCCTCTCGGCGTTTTGCCGCCTCGTAATGGGCCTCCTCTCTTTCTGTCTTCAGTTTATCGACGCGGGCCATATCTTTTTTTGCACCTTTGAGTCCGAGTCGATAGGCCTCTTTGTAGAGCATATAGGCGCTGTAATAGTCGGCTTTGACGCCAAGTCCTTGTTCAAACATCTTGCCAAGCTGATATTTTGCGGCAGCCGTATCGGCACTGTCTAAAAGAGGGTAGGCCTTACTGTACTGTCGCTCTTTGAAGAAGATTGAACCAAGCGGAGCATCTGCCGCAGTGACACCGTGCTCTTTTGCTTTGAGCAGCCATGTTTTTGCTTCCGCTGCCTTATTTTTCTTGAGCAGTTGCTCTGCGTAAGCATATTCTGCCGGTGGGAAGCCGTTCTCTGCAGCACTCTTCAACCACCTGGCGGCGATTGCAAGTGTTTTATCCGATACTGTTTTTGCATACTGCTCGTAGAGTATGAACTGTGCGTGGGCATCACCGTCTTCTGCCGCCAAAAGATACCATTTTTGCGACTCTTTGGGCTCGTGTTGACGGCTGTAGAGGCGGGCAAGCTGAATGCGCGAACCTTTAATGCCGTGCTCCTGGGCCCTGGTATGCCACTCGATCGCCTTATCGATATGTTTGGCCTCATAGACAATGCCCGCCAGGTATTCAGCTTGCGCACTGTGTATAGCTGCCGCTTCTTTGAAGAGGGTGAGCGCACTGTTCTTATCGCCTTCACTCAAAAATGCCAAACCTTTTTTGACCAGTTCCTGAGCATACTGTTTCTCATAAGCCAGATATTGCGGGTCAGCATCGAACCGCGGGGCATATTTTTTATAGTAGAGATAGTGCGCTTTTGTAAACAGTGTCTCAGGAAACGACAAGGTCAGTTCAACATCTGCGAGTCGGTCATCGGCGATGGCCTCTAAACTGACCTGATTGACCGTATCGGTTAACTCCTGATAGTCAAGTTTGCTTTTGAGGTGCTGGCGGTACCCTTCGCTCTGCATAAGAATATATTCCGGCTTGGGCCTGGCATTGGGATCGGTGTTGCCGTCATTAAAGTGGGCTATTTTGTAGTCGAGCGCATTGGCTTTGTCCAGACGTTTTAAAAAAACAAGGCACTCTTTGTCAAGTGCATCCGGAACGTAAATACCGGGTGTGGTACGTAACTTTTCGCAATTCTCTTTAGCAAGAGTATATTGGCTCAATTCAGGCGATAACGGTACTTCCGGAGCGGGGGTGCAGGCTGTAAAAACAAAAGCAGAAATTAACGAAATTAGAATTTTATAAATAGACATTCTCTACCTTAAAAGATGTTTGTAGGTAACTATAGCAAGAAATATAAAAATCTTATATTAAGCGAGAATCTCTTTGGCAATCTGGAAGTGGTTGGCGGTCATAAGATGTATTTTCGGGTGGACAGCTTTTATCTCGTCAAAGAGGTTTTTACTCAGTTCAAAGCCGACCTTGTACTCCTCTTCGGCAGATATTTTGGCGGCTCTGGAAAGAGATTCCAGCCAATACGAAGGCACATGTATCCCGGGTACGTTAACGTCGAGGAATTGGGCGGTTCGAAGTTTTGTGATCGGAAATATTCCCAAAATCAGTGTGGCATCTGTCTCTTTACCGCTCTCACGGTTCGCCTTCTGCATTAATTCTACGAGGAGTCTGGCATTCTCAATATCATAAACAGGCTGTGTTATGATCCCGACAGCATTATGGTTGATCTTTTTGAGCATCTTCTTCTGCAGGGTTTTCGGATTGCGTGCATGGGAGTTGACCACAGCAAAAGGGTAGATCGCTTCAGGGGCTTCCTTGAAGGCTTTACCCATCAGATCGGTGCCGTTGTTGAGGCAGGTGATAATGTCAAGCAGAAGAGCCGAATCGCCTTCAAAGACCCCTTTGGCCTCTTTTTGATCGGATATTTTCACCGGGTCCCCTGTAAGTGCCAGGATGGCACGGAGATCCGCCTCATTGGCTCCCAGAAGATCGGACTGCAGGGCGATGCGGTTGCGGTCGCGCATACTCATCGTCGCCAATACCGGTTTGTTAAAGCGGTTCTGCAGCAGCTGGGCTGCAAAGAGTGCATTGTATTTGAGTTTGGCTAGGGGGTTGTCGGTCGTACTGAAGCCGTCGACCATCTTGTCGAGTCCGAGCTCTGCAATCGTCTCGATAACCGGTTTGAAACGGGCCGAATGCGGCGGGGTCGTCTCAAGAGTGATGTATGTCGAGTTTTGCAGTTTATCAATCAGTTGTTCAAACAAAAAGGGCTTCCTACGCTATAATTGCGTGATTATAACGAAAGAAGAGCAATTTAGTATGAAATTATGCGTGTTTGATTTTGATTCAACCCTGATGGATGGCGAAACAATCGATTTTTTTGCGGAAGCGTTGGGGATCGGCGAACAGGTTTCCGAGATCACCGAGAGGGCGATGTCGGGCGATCTGGACTTTTTTGAGTCGCTTCAGGAGCGGGTCGGTCTGCTGAAGGGGCTTGACTATTCCAAAGTCGAAGCGATCAGCCATTCGCTTCC
This sequence comes from uncultured Campylobacterales bacterium, assembly GCA_964575205.1. Classification (GTDB taxonomy): domain Bacteria; phylum Campylobacterota; class Campylobacteria; order Campylobacterales; family Sulfurimonadaceae; genus Sulfonitrofixus. The sequence continues at coordinate 2,722 of CAZNQJ010000159.1, forward strand.
CTATATGCCGGGCGCCAAAGAGACGATCGCAGCACTTAAAAAACGCGGCATGACGGTGGTCTGTTTCAGCGGGGGCTTCAGAACGGCGACGACCTATGCCAAAGATATCCTGGGATATGACGCCGACTTCTCCAATGCCCTGCATGTCAAAGACGGAAAACTGACAGGACTTGTGGGCGGGGATATGATGTTTAACTTTTCCAAAGGCGATATGCTGGTGCGGCTGCAAAACATCCTGGGTATCGGTGAAGAGGAGACGATGGTCGTCGGTGACGGAGCCAATGACCTGAGCATGTTTGCCCATGCAGGCACACGGGTCGCCTTCTGTGCCAAAGAGATCCTGAAAAAAGAGGCCAATGTCATTATTGATAAAAAAGATCTAACCAAGATCTTAGAGTTTATATAGGAGATATAAAAATGTTAGAAAATTCTATCTGGTACAAATATAACGGTGAAACGTCGGTTCGCGCGACATTGGCTGCTTTTTATGGCTGCGACACGGCGATGATAAGCAATAATGAGGTCGAGCTCTATAATATTCTCAAGCGTAATATGACCAAGCGCGAACTGCGTGTCTATGTGCTGGAAGTGGCCGGTTACAATGATGAGGCGATTAAAAAAGAGATGGGGCTTGATGAAAAGACGCTCGAAAAACTTAAGCATACAAGCAACCGAAAACTGCGTCAGGACAAGATCCGCCAGGCGGTCAAATCGGCTGAAAATGACGAAGATGATCTTGAGATGATGGGTGAATAAGTAACAAATTTTTATGAAGTTAGTGATTTAAAGAAAAGAATTTACGTTAGATTTAGAGATTTGCCTGTATCATTTATCAAATTTTTATCACATGGAGAGAATAGACATGAAAAAGCAAACGTCAATTCTATTAGCATCACTTGTCGCACTGGGCATGTTTAGTACAGCTGCAAACGCTGACATCAAAAAAGGTCAAAAAGACTACCTTAAACAGTGCAAGAAATGTCACGGTAACGGTACAAAAGGCGCTGCTATGAAAACTCAAGATGAGTGGGCAGAGGCATTCGCAAATGACGGTGCTGTTTTCAAAGCATGGCACAAAGGGACCAAAGGCGAAAAATACGCCAATGGTAAAAAATTCCAAAAAAGCATACCAGATCTTAAAGATTTCCTGTTTGAATACGGTTCGGATTCAGGAAACGTTCCTTCTTGCGGTTAATTCTAACTCTCTTTTAATTCGTGTTCGCTCTTTTGAGCGAACCGCTTGCATCGACTCTTTTCTCTCTACCTATTCATAATTACCGACACTGTCAATTGATGTTTCATATTAAGTGGGATACAATAAAAAAGATTTTAATGCCATCAAGGATTGAAGTGCATTTATTGAAGCTTTTTTTAGCGTTGATAGTTTATATTTCGGCCCTTTACGGCGGAGAGGCCATTGTTCCCGGCGATGAGCAGTATTACAAGATCGAAGAAAATAGTGCCGAAGTGATCTTTACCGAACAGAACCGATATGCCGCAGAACAGGCGATGGCGCTGGAGCCAATGCTCAATCAAGAGTATGAACACTCTTTTGGCTATACACTTGATGCACCGTTGTTTGTCGGAATCATATCTCAGCAAAATCAGATCGGAAACGGTTTTTCGACACAGTACCCGTTAAATATGCAGATCAACTATATCGGCGGTACGCAGCAGATTGACTACTTTACTACGACATCCTGGCTCAACACGCTTCTCTACCATGAGACGGCACACAATTATCAGCTCAATCCGAAAGCAAGCCCCATTACCAGAGGTTTGCACAGCGTCTTAGGCAATAGCTTTCTGATAGCAGGATTTTTTCCCCTCTTTACCATTCCCAATGCAATGATCAGCTCTTATCTGCTCGAGGGCAACGCC
>CAZNQJ010000160.1:0-2562 GCA_964575205.1 uncultured Campylobacterales bacterium
AGACCCGATCTTCATGCATGACAAGGATTTTCGTGTTTTACGCTGCAACCGTGCCTATCAGCAGTGCGCCGGACTCCCCTTCAAACAGATCATCGGCGAGCCCTATTACGAGATCTTCCCGAAGACCCATGCCCCGCTGCAGAACTGCATGCAGGCGCTGGCACAATCCGCAGTCGATGGTGAAGAAGTAGAGGTGGAAATCGGTGACAATGTCTACCGTTCGCGTGCCTATGCCGTAAAGGATGAAAAGGGGGATTGCCTCTATTCCGTCCAAATTCTCGAAGACATCACTGAGGGACATCGTGCAGAGGAGGCGCTGAAGGAGTCTGAATTATGGTTTCAGGCCATATTCGACGGCGCATATGACGGTATTCTGCTGGCAGATATGGCAAGCAAGAAGTTCACGACGGGCAATGCCAGGATCTGCAAGATGTTGGGGTATAGCCTTGAAGAGCTCACCTCCCTTGGCGTCACCGACATCCATCCTGAGAGTGAGCTTCCCTATGTCCTGAGCCAGTTCGAAAAGCAGGCACGGGGCGAGATCGAGCTTGTAGCCGACCTCCCTCTCAAACGAAAGGACGGTACCCTCTTTTTTGCCGATGTCAACTCGTTTCCGCTGCTCATTGGGGGCAGAGAGTATGTCGTCGGGTTCTTCCGGGATATTACCGAACGCAAACGGGCAGAAGAGATGGTTCAGGAGTCTGAGGAGAGGTACCGCGCCATCTTTGAGGGGGTGCTCGACGGTATCGTTCTTGTAGAGGTAGATACTAGGCGTGTTATCGACGGCAATTCAGCCATATGTCGGATGCTGGGTTACAGCCGCGAGGAGCTGACCGGGCTGAGTATCTCCGACCTTCACCCGCAGGAAGATTGGCCCTATGTCTTTAGACAATTTGAAAAGCAGGCAAACGGCGAGATACAGCTCGCTACGGAGATGCCCGTCAAACGCAAGGACGGTTCGGTGTTTTACGCCGATATCAACACTGCAAACCTCACTTTAGGCGGCAGACATTACATAGCCGGTGTTTTCCGGGACACGACCGATCTCAGGAAGAGCGAGGAGAGCCTAAAACTCTTTCGCACCCTGATCGATAACTCCACCGACGGCATCGATATACTTGAGCCGGCCACTTTCAACTTTCTGGACATCAACGAGACGGAGTGCCGCAACCTCGGTTACAGCCGGGAAGAGCTCCTCTCCATGCATATTTCAGCTATCGATACAGGTTTCGACGAAGAGCTTAAGCGAACGGTTCAGGGGCAGATCGAGCAATCGGGAACTGCCCGTTTCGAGAGCACACGCCGGCGCAAAGACGGCTCGACATTCCCTGTGGAGGTGAACACGAAACTGGTCGAACTCGACAAACCCTACATAATGAGCATCGCACGCGACATCAGCGAACGCAAAATGACGGAGGAGGCTCTGCGCGCGAGCGAGGAGAAGTTCCGCAGCATCACAGTCTCGGCGCAGGATGCCATGGTCATGATAGATGAGGAGGGCAAGATCTCTTTTTGGAACGAGGCAGCCGAAACGATGTTCGGCTATCCGGCGCAAACAGTGATGGGAGAGCCGCTGCATGCACTGATCGCGCCTGAACGTTTTATGGAAGCCCATCGTGCAGGCTTCGAACATTTTAAAAAGAGAGGCGAAGGTCCGGCCGTTGGCAAGACGCTTGAGCTGGCCGCCTTGAAAAAAAACGGTGAGGAGTTCCCTGTAGAGCTGTCGCTTTCGGCAGTAGAGCGAAACGGCCGTTGGCATGCCATCGGCATCATCCGCGATATTACCGAACGCAAGCAGGCTGATGCCGCGCTGCAGCGTGCCAACCGTGCACTGAGAACACTCTCGGCAGGCAACCTGGCCCTGGTTCGGGCGGAGAGCGAGGAGGCACTGCTCAAGGAGGTCACCAGCGTCATTGTCGAAAAAGGGGGCTACAGCCTGGCTGCGGTCTACTACGCCGAGGAGGGTTCGAAGAAGAAGCTTATTCCCAAGGCATGTTCGGGAAGCAGGAAGGACAACTTCTGCGAGGGAAACCCGCGTTGGAGCGAGAACGAAACGGAAGAGCTGCCCGTCACCAGGGCAATAGAGAGTGCAGCGACGCAGATCTGTCGTGACATCGCTGCTGAAACCGGACTGAAACTCTGGAGAGATACGGTACTGAGCCACGGCTACCTCTCGAATATCGCACTCCCTCTCTCCGGCGACGGGAGGGTCTTCGGTGCACTCAGCATCTATTCGTCCGAATCGGAGCCGTTCGACGATGAGGAGGTCCAGCTGCTCGAAGAGCTGGCCAACGACCTTGCCTACGGCATCGGCACTCTACGCACCCGCGCCGAACATGAGCAGCACGCAGTACTCCTGCAGCAGAGCCTGGAGCAATCCATCCTCACTATCGCGGCCACCGTGGAGGCGAGAGACCCTTACACCGCCGGTCACCAGCGCCGCGTCGGTGAACTGGCAACGGCTATCGCAAAGGAGATGGAACTTCCTGACATGCAGGTCCAGGGTATCCACTTTGCCGCGATCATCCACGACCTTGGCAAGATCCACGTTCCGGCGGAGAT
>CAZNQJ010000160.1:2572-3911 GCA_964575205.1 uncultured Campylobacterales bacterium
AACCCGGCAGACTTAATGATCTTGAATACCGTCTTATCCAGATGCATTCACAGGCCGGGTATGACATCCTCAAAGATGTCTCTTTTCCCTGGCCGATCGCGGATATCATCCTGCAGCATCATGAAAAACTCGACGGCTCGGGTTATCCGCAGGGGCTCAAAGACGGGGAGATCCGTCTTGAGGCGAAGATCATCTGCGTGGCCGATGTGGTCGAAGCGATCTCGTCGCACCGCCCCTACCGCCCGGCTCTTGGGGTCGAACCGGCACTTGAAGAGATCAGACGGGGCCGAGGCATTTTGTACGACCCCGCTGTCGTCGATGCCTGCCTGAGGCTCTTCACTGAAAAGGGCTTTGTCTTCAACAGCGAATTTGAGTGACCCGTTAGCGTTCAGAAATCCTTTTGCGAAGCAGGAACAGAAGTAGCGTCTTGCGAATGCGCCTTACAGCGAGAAGGAAAGGACGTTTTGAAACTTGAAGCTGAGAGCCTATAGGAGTGGTTCAGCTAGGAGAGGATGACCCGAACATTATGCCTAGGCTCTACTGCTGTTTTTAGTTTGCACGTTACTAACCGCTGAAGAAACCTGATTATTTTAAAAAGCAGGCAGAAGAGGAAGAAATATCGGTTATGATATAAAAATTATAGGGCATCGCTATAAACCCTAGCCAACCTCAGAGGGAAGAAAGAGAGGTGCCCTAAAGGAGCCGATTATGAAAACCTTAGCACATATAGTTACCGTGGGCTTGCTTGTGCTCTGCTCAACACTCTTGAACGCAGACGCTTCTTCAAAAAATGACGATCACCTCGGTCTCTTTTCTATGGAGGAGACCCACTATAGCATCGGCAGCGGTGCTGATGCGCTTGAGATCACAAGAACGATGACCGAGTGCGCAAAGAACAAGGGCTTTTTCCAGAGCCTTGTCCCGGTTGAAGGGGTGACTCCCGTGACCGAGATAGAGATGCTGCACGCCTTGAACGACAAGGAGGCCCTGGTCGTGGATATGCGGACAGAAAGGTACTTTTTCCAAGAGACGATACCGCATGCGATCAATATTCCCTACACGGAGGTAGAGCTCCGTCTGGATGAGCTGGGCTGCACGATGAAGGGCAAAACGTGGGACTGCGCCAAGGCCAAAAAGGTCTATGCCTTCTGTAACGGTCCTGTCTGCCCGCAGTCACCGACCGCGATAAAAGCGATGGTCCGCCGGGGCTTTCCGGCAGACAAGATCTACTACTACCGCGGCGGTATGCTGGACTGGACCGCGCTTGGTCTTACTACGGTTAAGGGTGCATTTTAACAACGGCTCTTTTATATTCATTGAGTCGGAAGTCAGCGTTACA
>CAZNQJ010000160.1:3921-4567 GCA_964575205.1 uncultured Campylobacterales bacterium
GGTCTAGCGCGGCGGTATGCTGGAATTGTCCGCGCTTGGCCTGACTTCGGTCATGGGGGTATTTTAATATAACGGCTACAGCAGGAAGAGGGTTTTGGCGTGTCTTATGCCGGTAGTCTGCCGGCGCTGTTTAGTTAGGCTGAATGCTTGTTTTTTCTCTTTTGCTGAACAGCGACAGATAGATCCCGGCTGCTATCAGGAACGCTCCGATGACGTGGTAGGAGTGCAGCCTCTCCCCCAGAAATATGTACGCCAATATGGCGCCGAAGAGCGGCATGAGATGGGTGAACTGTCCTGTTTTGTTGGCCCCGATCTCTTTGATGCCCTGATGCCAGAAGTAGTAGGAGATGACCGAGGGAAAGATCGCCACGTAGAGGAACTGGGGATAATATCTGTTGAATAACATCAGATCAGTCGTCGGGGAGCAGTCCATAAAACTGTAAATTAAAATCAGCCAGAAGAGCCCGATGTAGACGATGGCCGCAAAAAATTCAACATCATTCAGACTCTTGGGTTTAAACCTGACCAGTACCGAGTAGAGTGCCCAACTTACCGAAGAGGCGATGACCCAAAAATCCCCGTTGCTGATCGCCATGAGACTCAGGCTTGCGACTTCGCCTATGATGATGAGAAATACGACCCCGCA
>CAZNQJ010000161.1:0-4531 GCA_964575205.1 uncultured Campylobacterales bacterium
TGATGACATCGGGTGTGAACTCGTAGAGCAGTTTGAAGCCCGAAAATCCCACGCCGAAATCATCTATAGCCAGACAGAACCCCTCTTTTTTATAGTGTTCAAGAATATGGAGAAACTCACTCCTCTCTTTGATCACTTCATGGCGCTCCGATATCTCAAAACAGAGCGCACTCTTGTCAAGGTTGAACTCTTTTAAAATGGCCTCCGTATTGCCGGAAGCGTAATCTTTCATCTCGAGCAGGCGGTTGTCAAGGTTGTAAAAGAGTTTTATGGCGCCGTAGTTGTCCAGCTGTGTAAACTTTTTAACGGCTTTTTCGCGAAGGATCAGATCGAGTGCATACAGCAGACCGTAGTTGTACGCCGTATCAAAAAACTGGTGGACGGAGCTGTAGCCGAGTTTTTCGACATTGCGCAGCAGCGCCTCAACCGCATAGATCTCTTGTGTCGCTATATCGACGATCGGTTGAAAAGCAAAATCAAGGAGACGGGCCTGTTGTAAAAATAGGGTTCTGTTTATCATAGTCGGAATCTTAGCGTCGGCAGATTACATCTGTATTACACCGCAAAAGAGAGGATGTTTCTGTAATCGAAATATTACATTGGTGTAATGTACTGGAGACAAAGGCAATTTAGAATTCGGCGATTAAAGGATGATAATGAAACGTAAAAATTATATATTGCTGGGCTTGAGTACCGTTGCCGTCTTCGCATTTAGCGGCTGTTTTGAAAAACAGAACGAGTTGCATGAATCGAAAGTGACATGCCCGGAACACAGCCAGCTGATCAGTGACGATTTTGAGGGCAAACCTGTCTGCCAGCTGCGCGGCACCTATGTTGACGATATGCATCTGACCAGTGACAAGTTCTGGGCGCTTAAAGGCGAGGTACACGTCGGCATCGACGGCAAGGAGAAGGCGACATTTGAGATCGACCCGGGAACCACCGTTTTTGGAAAGACCGGAGCCGATTTTCTGATTGTGACACGCGGTTCAAAGATCGAAGCGGAGGGGACATCGTCACAGCCGATCATCTTTACCTCGATGAAAGACGCGGCCGGCCTGCTCTCGGTGCCGGGTGACTGGGGCGGGATCGCGATCGCCGGGTATGCGCCGACCAATGCAGGCAAAGAGGAGCGTTTTGAGTTTTCCAATACCGATGTCCGTTTCGGCGGCGAGAATGAAGACGACGACTCCGGTATCCTGAAGTATGTGCAGATCCGCTATGCGGGCAATGAAGTCCGTCCCGGTGAGGAGCTTAACGGCCTGAGCCTTGGAGGTGTGGGGCGCAAAACGACTATCGATTATCTTGAAGTCTATAACGGCAAAGACGACGGCATCGAGGCCTGGGGCGGCAATGTCAATATGAAGCACCTTGTCCTGATCGGAAACGGCGATGACAACCTCGACTTCGATCACGGCTACCGCGGCAATATCCAATATGTCTATATCAAACAGACGCAGGTGGAATCGATCCACTCCAGAGGAATAGAGACCGACAACAACAAAGAAGCAAACGATGCCCAGCCGCGCACACAGGCCAGCGTCGCCAACTTCGAGATCTTCGGTACCGAAAAGAGTTCCGAAGGGGTCTTCTCCCGTCGGGGCTCGGGTCTTAGGCTCTATAACGGTCTGATCCATAATGTCGGAGGAACAGGTATTGTCGTAAAGTCCAGGGGCGAAGAGCGTTTCGGGACACACCGGTTTGACGGCGTCCATCTTGCCGATTGCGGTCGCGGTTATGTCGAAGATATCGCTTCGGATACGAAAAATCTTCTGGCTTTCAACACCAGTTTCGCCTCTTCAATTGCCTTAGGCGGCAGTTCTGTAGCGGCACTTGACAACAATTTTTTTGAACGCGGCGATTTTATCGGCGCTTATCGGCAAGGCAGCGACTGGCGTCAAGGGTGGAGCCTGCTGAACTAAAGGGGGCTTGACGCTCTTCACTGAAAGCCGCCTTTCAACCGGACTCCTATCGTAATATGCTATACTCACAGCATTTCGGATTTTGGAGTTCCCCTATGCTAAATGAAAAGGTTCCCAACCTTGTTCAAGCACTGAGTACGCTGGTTTCGGCAAAAACGCATATTCTAAAAGAGTGGCTGGCCTCCGAAGAGCCCCGTATTATTCTTGAGCGGCACGACATCAAAGCCGACTATTTTATCGAGCACTTTGCCGGAGACGTCTTCGACTACTTCATGAACGTCATTCGGGGTAGAACAGAGATAGGCGACTGCCCGGTCATTGCCGATCTACTGGAGTACCTTAAAGACCGGGACATCTCGGCGGACGAACTCTTTGTCATCTGCAGCCACTTTCGAAAAGCGATGATCGACTTTTCGTACGACTCCTCGCTCAACAACAAGAAGATCTTCGATGAGGTCTCCTATATTTTCGATCTTAACTTCTCGGGCGTGCTCAAACACTATGTCGATACGATCTACCAAAAAGAGCGTGAGATCGAGCGCAACGTCAAACTTTTGAATGAGTATAAAAAAGCGATCGATGCCAGCGCCATCGTCTCCAAAATGGACCCTGAGGGCAGGATCACCTTTGTCAACGACAAGTTTTGCGCCTTGAGCGGTTACAGCCGCAAGGAGCTGCTGGAGCTGGAACACAACATGATCCTGGCCACCGGCGAGGAAGGGGCTTTCGACAAGAATTTTCTAAAGACGATCCCGGCGGAGAGCGTCTATAGCAAAACGCTTCAAAAGCAGAAGCGCGACGGAAGCTTTTTTTACGTCGACAGTACCATCGTGCCCATCATCAATACGGAGGGGCTGGTCACGGAGTATATCGTGATCGCCTATGAGGTGACGACTTTGATCGAAGCAAAGCAGGAGGCGGTCGAAGCCGGGCTCTCCAAGGAGTACTTTCTCTCCAACATGTCGCATGAGATCCGCACGCCGCTCAATGCCATTTTGGGTTTTGTCAGTATCCTGCAGGATGAGGTGGCGAGCTCAAAACATAAAAAATACCTCGATATCGTCCTCAACAGCGGCGAGAACCTGCTCAATATCATCAATGACATTCTTGACTTTTCAAAACTCCAAAGCGGCGAGTTCATGATCGAGAAGAGCCATTTTAACCTGCATGAAGAGCTGAGCCACACGCTGGAACTTTTCGTTGCCAGTGCCAACGAGAAAGAGATCACAATGCTCTCCTATCTCGACCCGCATATCCCCTATATACTTGAAGCCGACCCGCTTCGCATCAAACAGATCATCGCAAACTTTATCAGCAATGCCATCAAGTTTACGCCGGTGGAAGGGGTTATCGAGCTTGAAGCGTTCTGCAAAGAGGGAATACTGCGCATCTGCATCAAAGATACGGGGATAGGGATCGCAAAAGAGGAGCAGTCAAGGATCTTCGAAGCCTTTACCCAGGCGAAAAACAGAGGCGGCAACATTCACGGCGGTACGGGGCTGGGGCTTGCCATCTGCAAGAAACTGGCGCAGCATATGGGCGGGGATGTCTATGTCGAATCGGAAGTGGGCAAGGGGAGTGTCTTTACCCTGGCGATCCCGGTGCAAGCAAATGATAAAACGACCCTCGAGATGTTTAATGTCAAGCCGTTCAAGAAATTGACACTGGCGCTTCTACGCCAGAACGGCAGGCTCTCAAAGACGCTTGAATCACTGCAGCGCTATCTTGTGATCTTTGAACTCAATGTCCTTCTGGTGGATGAGCTGAGCGACGAAGGGTATGACCTTCTCTTCTTCTGTGATGCCCAGATGAATGAGGAGATGCGGCTGAAGATCGCGCAGCAGAAGCTGCCGTCCATCGCGATCATGGAATATTTTGATAACCGGTACGAAGCGGTGCCGAACATCACACCGCTCTATTTCCCTCTCTACTGCTCAAAACTCTATCACACCTTTCTCGAGGCGCTTCATCTCTCTGAGGAGAATGATGCGTCGCTGCTGCCGAGCGAGATTAAAAAACGCCGTTTCAAAGGTAATGTCCTGGTGGCTGAGGACAACTGCGCCAACCAGGAGCTGATCAAGATCATCCTGGAGAGCTACGGCCTGCACTATTTCATCGCTTCTGACGGGCAGGAGGCTGTTATGCGGTATAAGTCGGGTGATTTCGATTTGGTACTGATGGATGAACAGATGCCTAACAAGAGCGGTACCCAGGCGACAGAAGAGATTCGGGCGTATGAAGCAAAGCATGAAAAAGAGCCGACGCCTATTGTGGCATTGACCGCCAATGTCCTCAAAGGGGAGAAAGAGAAGAGCTCTGCAAAAGGGTTTAGTGCCTTCTTGGGCAAGCCGATCGTCTTAAAAGAGATCGAAGCTGTTTTCAGCCGCTTCCTGGAGCCGGTCGTTGAGGAGGATGGGCCCCATATTTGCCGTCAACACAAGAATGTCAGTACGCTCAAAGGGGTAAATGCTGCAGCACTGGCTGATGAACTGATGCTTGAAGAGGAGCAGATACTCCGGCTTATGAAGATCTACTCCAAAAAGATGTATGAGAGTCTGGATGAGCTGAAAGAGGCGATCAAGGAGCTGAAAAAGGAGCAGCGGGCGTGT
>CAZNQJ010000162.1:0-4530 GCA_964575205.1 uncultured Campylobacterales bacterium
GATGGAGCGGCTCTCTTTAAATCCGAAGGCGCCGTTGAGGGTGTCGGAGATGACGGAGACGGCATGCTCTTTGGGATTGATATTTTTGTAGCTCTGCTCTTTGAAAAAGATCTGTTCGCTTTTTCCGATGCCGCCGACAGAGGAGCCGACGATCAGAAGCGTCTCTTTGAAGTCATCGAGACCGCTTTTGCGCAGTACCGCCTGCGTCACCGCGACGAGTGAGGCAAAAAATTCTCCAGTCGCAAAAATGCCCAGTCCGGCTTTATGCTCCGGCATGTAGCTTGTGTCGATCGTGATACCGCTTTTTTTGGCATAGACAGCCTCCATCAGCTCAGCGCTGTTTCCGGCGCAGCTGAGCGACTCATAGGCATTGACAAAGACACGTTTTTTTTGCATATAGAACCCTCTAAATATTTCCGTAATGTAGCACAGCGGCACTAAATACGAGGTAAAATCAGTGCGGCAGGTACTGCACTCTGATGAGGCGGAAAACCTCTTCGAACTGCTCGATAAAGATCAGCTCCCCCTCCCCCTCTTCGATAAAACGGATCAGGGCATAAAACGCCGCCGTTTCGTAGAAACCGCACTCCGATTCATACCGGAAACGCTCCGTATCATTTGACTCCAGCAAAGCACTGGCGGTCGCCTCAGAGCAGCGCAGTCCGAAGGCCACCTTTGCCGTTTTCTGCACCCCGCCGAGATACGATTTGACCTCGGACAGGCTCATCGCCTCCCTGACGATATCAAGTGAAGCCTGGGCCCCCTCTTTGCGGCTGTTGAGCAGCATCCAGTTGCTCCCCTCGCCCATGGCCTGGTCGCCGCAGATGCCCAGGAACTTTCTGGTAAAGCTGACCGGTTCAAGCAGTTCGTCCACCCCGCCGACAAGCACCTGCGTCTGTGCGCCTGTCTGCAGATCGTTTTGCGCCAGCAGCAGGGTCATGTGGACAACGAATCCGTGCTGCGTCAGATTGAGGTTCCTGCCGTGAAGGTTCAAAAGCTGGGCGGTATAAAAGCCCGCCGTGTTGCTCAGCGAGTTGATGAAGTCGACCGGCCTGGGCGGCTGCTTTAGCACATGCTGCTGATCGCGCAGACGGGTAAAGACCGCCAGATCCCCCTGCCCGGAAGCCATGTAGAGCGCCGTTTCAGGCTCCAGCTTCGTATCGCCGACTGTACGGTAGGCGCCCAGGAGCGCCATCTGGATATAGCGGTCCGTCCGTCTGTACGGATTGCCCGTTGCTTTTTTCAGCGTCTCTTTGACGTCGAAAGCGTCACCCTCCTTAAGGTTGAGGGAGCCGATATTATGGATGTATATCATGCTTTGACCTTCTCGATGACGATGGAGGTGTTGTTGCCGCCGAAGCCGAAATAGTTCAGCATGAAGAGGCCGCTGTCGCAGGCCATCTTCTTTGTGATCGGGCTCCACTGCAGCGTTTCGTCCGGAGTGCTGAAATTCGGCGAAGCCGGTATAAACCCGTTGTCGACGCACTCCATCAGCAGCAGCATCTCGCTCGCACCGCAGCTGCCGAGGGTGTGTCCGATGTAGGGTTTGAGCGAGAAAAACGGCGGCGGGCTCTCAAAGACCTGTTTCATCGCATTGATCTCCGCCCGGTCATTGAGCGAACTCGCGGTGCCGTGGGCCTTGACCGCCGTGATCTCCCCGGCCTCGACATTGCTCTTCTTCAAAGCGGCCGCAATGACCTGCCCGATACGTATCCCGTCAGGGTTGGCTCCCGTCACGCTGTGTGTCTCGCAGTTGCTCATGGCACCCCGGTAATGCCAGCGTGAGTCCGCGACATCGCTGCGGCTGAGAAAGAGTGCGCTCAGCGCTTCGCCCTGCACGATCCCGCTGCGGTCACGGTCGAAGGGCGCGATCTTCTCCGCAGAGAGCAGCTGCATCGAACCAAAACCCTCGAAGGTGACCGGGGCGAAAAACTCGAATCCGATCACCAGGGCATAATCGATGATCCCGCCTTCAAGCATCGAAGCGGCATCGATGACGGCATTCGCACTCGAGGTACAGGCGGTATTGTAGGTCAGCGAAAAGCCCTGCAGTCCGAACTGCTTGACCAGATAATCGGCATAATAACCGTTTCCGACACGCGCGCAGCCGATCTTCGCTTCCTGCGAACCGTCAAAGTTCTGGCCAAGCGAGACGACCAGCGAGAGATCGTTTGAAGAGCTTCCCAGAAAAAGCCCGCACCGGCTGAGTGCCTCCGGCGGGAGTGAAACCCTGTCGATCGCTTTTTGCACCACCTCTTTGAGATAGCGAAGCGGCAGATCCAGCGACGTCGTCCGCTGACCCTCGTCAATGGCGTAATAGGGGAAGGAGAGCGTCTCATCATTGAGTACCATCGTCCTGTTCACCGTCTTGTAGGTGCCGTTTTCAAGATGTTCTATGCGTTCGCGTCCCTCGCCCAGAGCACTGAGGATCTCGCCGCCGAGTATGGTTACCATCGTGACCTCATTGCGGCTGAATAAAATCAGCCAGTTCGTTGATCGTCGTCACCACGCGGCGGAACTCTTTGGTGTCGCCCAGACGTATATGGAACCGGTTCTGCAGTCCCATCGAGATCTGCAGGGCATCCAGAGAGTCAAGCTCAAGACCGCTCGCATCGGAAAACAGCAGTGCGTCATCGGCTATCTCTTCGGGCTCGACATCCTCTTTTTCACACTCTTCTATGATCATCTTTTTCAGACGCAGTTTAAGCGCCTCATCAAGCGAACCTCTCATGCTACCCTCCTTATTTTATAGGTAAATATCAATGCTGCGACGCAGAGCGACACGATGCCGAAAAGGCTGAGTGCCACCACCTCGTTAAGCACATCGCCGATACCGCCGCGGCGCAGAAAGATATCCAGGAAACCCTCCAGCCCCCAGGACATCGGCGAGACATTGGCAAACTCCTGCATAAACTCCGGCATGATGAACTTCGGCACCATCACCCCGCCGATCGCCCCCAAAAGGATGTTGATGATGCCACCGATGGTCGTCGCCTGTTCCACACTGTCGACGCTCACCGCGATCAGGATCGACAGGCCGATGGCGGAGAGGCTCAGCGCCATGGAGACGGCGATCAGCCCGCTGACCGAGCCGCCGATGCTCAGCGGTGCCGCTCCGAACAGCGGCACAACAAAGACACCTACGCCTATCATCACCCAGACCTGCAGCTGGTTGATCAGCATGTAGGGTGCGATCTTGCCGCCGAAGAGGACAGGAAGCGAGACGTTCATCGTGCTCAGCCGCATCAGCGTGTTCTGCTTTCGCTCGTTGATGAAGATCGTCGACATCGGGATTATGACGAAAAAGAGGCTGAAGACGATCCACGACGGGACGCTCTGCTGGGTCGACGTCGGTTTTTCGTCTTCGGCAAGCGACGCATAATGGATCTTCATCATCGCAGCTTCGTCAAAACTTGTTTTCCCCGCATTCGCCTCCCGGTTACGCCCCCCTCTCTGCAGCTCCTGCGCCAGGTTCACGGCATCAAGACGCACCTGCATCAGAGCGCTCAGTATCTGTGTTTTAAAGAGGACGAGATGGCTCTGCCCAATGTCGGACGCCACCTCGATCTGCAGCGGTACGGCCCCGGCTTCGTTTTGGGCGAACTGCGATCTGAACCCCTCGGGGATGATGACGATGAACTGCACCTCCTCCTCTTTGGGTGTGCCGAGATGATCGCTGCTGATATTGTGTTCCTGCATCAGCCTGTTGGCACGCAGTTTTGTCACAACGGAGAGGCTTTCGAGCGAGTTGTCACGGTCGAGTACCGCATACTCGATCAGGGCCTTCTCTTCGTTAAAGACATCTTTGAGCGCCAGGGACATAATCAGGATAAAGACGGCCGGCATCACAAAGAGTGCGGCGAGGGCGTGTTTGTCACGGCTGACAAGCAGGAACTCTTTGATAAGCATCGCCTTAAACATCGGATCTGCCTTTCGAGGTCAGGCTGATAAAGAGCGATTCGAGTGTCGTCGTGCCGTAGCGGATCTGCCTGACAGCGATACTGTTCGCCTCCAACAGCGCCAGCGCTTTTGCGACCGTACGGCTCGCTTTACCGTGAAGCAGCAGCGAAGCCTCATCGATGACACTGAGGTTCTCCATTTCACTGCAGCAGGCCGTCAAAAGAGCCAGCGGCGTCTCGTAGATCTCAATGACCAGCTCGTCGGCGCTCTCGTTCGAGAGCATACTTTCAATGCTGCCCTGCCTGATGATGCGCCCGGCATTGATGATCGCCACCTCATCGCAGATCTTCTCGATCTCCGGCATGTAGTGCGAGGTGTAGACAACGGTCTTGCCCGACGCTTTGAACGACTTGATCGTCTCGAGTATCTCATTGCGCGACTCCGGGTCGATCCCCACGGTAGGCTCGTCAAAAAAGAGGATGTCCGGATCGTTCAGCAGCCCGATCGCGATGTTGAGACGCCGCTTCTGCCCGCCCGAGAGCGTGGCGGCTTTTTGGTTGAGCATGGCGCCCAGACGGTTTGTCTCGACCGCATAGCCGATACTCTTTTTAAGAAGAACGGCCTGAATAT
>CAZNQJ010000163.1:0-4524 GCA_964575205.1 uncultured Campylobacterales bacterium
CCGAGCCGCGCAAGCAAGACGCCGTTACTGATTCCCTGACCCGCCGACAAAGAGATTTTAGAGATGACAGTAGACTCGCTTGCCGCATTGACATACTCAAGCGCCAACTCGGTGGCACCCGCGAAAAAGACAGTAAACGCCCCTTTTTTAAGCAGAACAACCGTTGTTATCCATCCCGGTTTAAACCCATACAGTTTGGCGATCTCTTTGGTCAAAAGGAGACTTCGCCAGACGATAATACCCGCATCCAGAAGGGCCAGAGGGGAGATGGCCGTCGAAAGCGCTGCCTGCAAAGAGGCATTCTTGATCCGCTTTTGCGCCTCTGCATCAAGCACCTCCAGAACATCTTCGTCAAGTTCCCGGTAGATCGCTTTATAATCATGCGAACTGCCGATCCTTTCGCGCAGCAGATCAGCCCGCTGCTTTATATCACGCTTTTCAACTGATTCATAGCTTCTAAGAAGTGCTAGCGTCATAGGGATCAGCGCTTTGTTCGGTTCTTCTTTCTGTTGCTGAAATGCGCTCTGCATCCTGGTGGCATTTTTGAGGCGCTTGATCTGCCTGTAATTCTGCCAGGTCATGACACCCAGGGCGCTCAAGAGAGCCAATAAAGCGATAAGATAGATTGTGTCCAGCAATGAAGCACTTTCAAAGAGTCCTTGAATCGTCTGCACGGCATCGACAAAAAGTGCGATCAGAACAAAAAAGAGCAAGAGACTCAAAACGCCTTCTGCTGAAGCTAAAAAGCTTATACCTCTGGCGACAAAACTCTCTTTCGCTGCGATCTTCTCCTTTTGCATATCAGCAGATCCATCCTCTTTTACAACACCGCCCTGCGCCCTGTCCACAAAGGGTCTGACACGATTTACATCGCTCTTGCCCTGCTCTACTATTTCACTAAAAGGTTTGGGGCTCATAACAGATCTCCTATGAGTTTTTGAACGACTTTATCCATATTGATGTGCTCTAATGCCTCATTGTCGCGGTAGGGGCGCTGTGAAGGGAGGAAACGTTTATAGGCATAATTGTCTGTGTTCCACTCCTTTTTGTTTGGGAAGGTGGAGGGCATCTCCCCGGGATACAGATCATGCATCTGACCGTCTTCGGCCAGGACACCCCGCACAAAAGAGAGCATCATCCCTTCATGTTTTTTCTCTATGGTCACGGTCGATTTAAGTGCCGAGACGATCTGCGATGCAATGTCAATGTGCGATATTTCCATCTCCCTTCGGATCTCGTTGATCATATCCTCAAGCAGCAGCGCATAATTGGCATGTTGCGAGGCGGCGACCTGGTCGGCTTTCGTGGCTACAAAAAGGACCTTTTTGATCGATGGGCTGAACCATTGCGCAATAAAATTTTTGTTTTTATGGTCGTAAATGTCAAGCATCCTCTTCAGTCCGGCCTTCATGTCACGGTAACATTTGTAACCGTTTTGCAAAGCTTCTATGACATCGACCAGGACAACCTGACGTTCGAAGCCCTTGAAGTGTTCAAGGTGAATGGCTTTGACGACTTCTCTGACATAACGCTCATATCGCTGTTTGAAAGCGGCAAAAAGAAGGGGACTGGCAGCTGTAACCGGTGCAAAGTTCAAGATGGGGTCATTGGCCAGATCGGCGGGCATGATAAACCTCCCCGGCGTGATCTGAGAGTAGTGCTGCTGTTTCAGATATAGGAGAAGCTCTTTATACTGCTTATGCAGTACAGATTCATACTCGGCTGTATGACTATGCTCATCAAGCGATGCTACAAGCTGTAGATAGCGGTGTGCCTGCGGCTCATCGATCTCTTTCAGCCACGCCAGCACCTCTTCTGACCACTGTTCGTAACTCAGCTTAATGAGGGTCAGATCAAGCAGCCACTCTCCGGGATAGTCGATAAGCTCGATGGTAAAGATGCTGTTGCCTAAAAATGAAAAGCGGCTCTTGCTCTCAAACGCCAACAGCGTATGCGAGATCGAATCGGTCCCTTCCGGCCAGATGTGCCCGTTTTTCAGCTGCTCGATCAGTGTGTAATAATCGAACCGCCTGACATTATGAAGCGGCGGTTTGATCGTTACTTTAAACGGCTGTTTTGCAGAGGTGACCCCAATAAGTCTGTTTTGATAAAGCAGCTGGTCGATCAAAGAGGTCAGGAATACGGTCTTTCCGGAACGGCTGAGACCGGTTACGGCTATTTTGATGCTGCCTGAAGCAAACGAGCCGGATATCTGTTCACCCAGCTCTTTTGGAATGTTTGCGATGGTTTCCAAAATCTTTTTATTCATTAACGCTCCTTTATCTCATTTACCCAAATTAAAAAATCAGAGCACTTAACCAGGTTGTAAAAATCTGATTTCCATCAAACAATTTTTGAAATTTTAAAGACAGATAGTACGTGGAACATCTCTTTTATTTGCAGGTATACCACTGGCTATATTTTTTACGAATATCAATACTATTGTAGCAATTTCGAGTAAATTATGGTGCTGCAGTATCATTTGCAAACATGGTTTATTGGCAGGCAGCAAGTATTTTTCCAGTCTCTTCTTTGCGCAACATCAAAACACCTTTCCCCTTTAATATTCCCATCACCACAATCATAAATTACATTCAATAATTGCGCTCTGCCGTCAAAACGACATGGACGTCGATCAATAATGGCTAGAAGAGCTTAAACAAGAAAGGAGACAGATTTAGGATAAAAAAAGGAATTTCAAACAGACTTTTGAAGTAAGTGGAAATATCAAAACGAAACAGCACGCGATAAGATAGGGTTGAAACAGGCCTGAAAGAGCTTTTCTGGCCGGTTTCTAAAAAGAGAAAAGAGCGGCCATGCGCACCTATCAGATAACAGATACTTAACTATATAGAAATTTTAACAGAGATGCCATATCTTCGTATTGAGAAATACCCAATGTTTCTCAAAGTCTGGTACCTCTATTACCTTGTCAATATAAATGGCCCTCGCCCGTGATCCCGCTATTGAATGTACCGCTGATTCCGTCTTCGCTGAAAGTACCCGTCCAACCCATGGTGAACGTTTTTCCGGTTTCGGCTATAGGGAACGAAAAAGTTCCGACAAGCTTGTTGCCGGAAACCGTTCCGGATACAGTACCCTCGGATGTAATATACGAAGTGACATCACAGTTTGGCAAGCTGCGCAGTTCTATTCCGCTCGCCGAGGCAATTCCGGAAAAAATGTTCCCGTTTATGTCAATTGTCATGCTTATTACCCCGTGATCATGATAGGTACAACCTCCCTCTCCGATACCGGTCCAGCTGTAATTTCCATCCCATGCACCGCCAAACGATGCAAGTGTAAACTCTGCAGATGCGGAGGCATCTGCAGTCATCGTCATGACACATGTCCCGGTTCCTGAACACGCACCGCTCCAGCCTGCAAAGGTGGAACCAGTCTCCGGCACGGCTGTCAGTGTGACAACCGTACCGGAATTGAAGATCTCCGAACAGTCCGATCCGCAGTCGATTCCTGTCGGAGAGGACGTTACAGTACCGTCACCGTTTCCGATTTTGCTGACCCCAAGCCAGGCATCTGCCAGAGATAGAATAATATTATCGTAAATCGTTTCAGAATTTTTATAAGCCAGGGAATATACTGATTCGGGATCTGTTAAATCCATCAGCGGTACCGTCGAATCACCTGACGATGTTACATCATTCATTACAGATCCAAGTGATGTTGAATCTATTTGAGTATAGAGATCACCCAGCGTCTGACCTTTTTTATATTTACGCAGATAATTTCTATTGCTTTTATTAATATTGGTTAACGTCGGCTGATAGCTTCCCAATGCCGTCGCGCGTCCCAACTCTAACGAGAGAATAGGTGGATCAAAAGAGTGTATACTCGCACCGATTACACTCGGAACTGCAGTCGTCGTGTAAAAGAGAAGTGCACCGAACGTTCCACCGGCTCTTGATGCCTTAGCGTTTGCGAATGTACGTGCAGCCAACTCGCTCAACCCGACAGCATCCGACGCGATAGAACTGAATTTTGTAAATTTCGCAAAAGATTCCTGCGTCGAATTGGCAAGACTCGGATGGTATTCCTCTCTAAAGCAGTTTGATATGTCGGAACAGCCGTAAGGGCTGCTTGCGCCGCTTGCAGCCACCGCACTGCTGGCAGCGGTACTTGGAGTACTGAAATGGTAAGCGATAAACATGCGGTCCAACAGACCCAGCGCATCCAAATCTAAATAGACATCCTTATTGGAAATGACCCCGATATTAACCTGTTCGACCTCTCCGTCTACAAGAGGCTGAAGCAGCGACTCCAAATTGCTAATGTCTTCCATGAGACTCTGCAGATTGCTTCGCAAAAGCGAAGTGTCAACCAATCCTGACGAGGCATCTTCAATGACAAGCCAGTCCTGCAGGGCTAAAGCTATAAAGTTTTTCTCCTGTTTCAATACTTCCATCGTCACGGTTCCGGGGCTTACCCCTGTTTGAGGGAGATCGCCGATTTCAAGAGGAGCGCTTGGTCCGAAAACAGTCTTTACATTAGACAACTCCTGAACTA
>CAZNQJ010000164.1:0-4519 GCA_964575205.1 uncultured Campylobacterales bacterium
TGCTTGCTTTCGCGCAGCTGCTGTTCCGCCAGTTTGCGGTCGGTAATATCGTAGAGTGTGACCAGGTGGGTTTCGGCAAGATTCTCATCCAGCATTGCGGCGCTGACTATAAAAGTACGCACGCTATTGTCCTTGCTTCTGATATTCAGCTCCATCGGCACAAAAGCGGCACCGGACTGCTTGGCCTCTTCCATATGCTTCTGCCAGGTCTCAATGACCCATTGCCGGTACGCTGCATCCGGATAAGCAAGGGGCCACCACGCTTCGAGGGTAGGAATGTCATCGAGAGTATAGCCGAGTGCCTCCGAAAAGGCTCTGTTCACATAAGTAATGTTTCCCTGCGCATTGTTCAGCGCAATTGAAAGGGGTATCTCTTCAATGATGGTGCGGAACTTCTCCTCACTCTTTTTCAGGGATCTTTCCGACATGATACGATCGGTCACATCACGCGAGAGGACGATGAAACGCGGCTCCTCTCCGGCTTCAACAGCCTTTTTGCTGACGGAAAATTCGAACCAGTGTCTGCCGGTTGGCAGTACCAGTTCATATGCGCCCTTTGATGCGCCCGTTTCATTGGCTTGCTGAAGTGCCGACAGACCTGCCTTGACGACATCAGGCGGGAGCGTCTCCTGCATCGTCTGACCAAGGAAAGCACTGTCCGTTTGACGTGTTTTGGAATGATAGTCATAGTAGCGTCCGTCCAGCCCCACCTCGAACAGCAGATCCGGAATGGCGGCTATTGTGGCCTGAAGACGGTTCTGCGATGCGTTCAGCTGCAGGTAAGGTCTCTCAATGGTTGAGACAAAGACGACACGGTAGATGAAGAGGTAGGCAATGAGCTTGTAGATGTGGCCAAGGAGATTAAACAGGTCGGTCACATCGGCGTAGAGGGTGAAAAAAAATTCACTCATGGCCATGATGCACACGGCAGCGAAAAGTCCCGCTATGTAGAAGGGCTGCGGACGCTGCATCCGCAGCCAGAGCAAAAGGGCTGTGACAAGATTGAGCGCGATGAGAAGATATTCAGAATTGATCTTAAGCACGGTTAGACCGTGGTCGGGATGGTAAGTCTCAGGCAGGAGGGCGGGATTGAACAGGAAGAGCCAGTGGATGGCAGCGACCAGTGCAAGCACCGACACGAGCAGCAGGTAGCGGGTGGCGCCGGAGGCAAACGGACGCCATGGCGAAATGGCAAAGACAAACAGGGCGACAGCCGCCAGCGAACGGCCGGCCAGCCAGAAGTGGATAGCCTTCTCTGCACCGCTGGGTGTCACAAAATCCGGCATGCCTTCAAAGGAGAGAAGATGGGTGAAATCAAGCAAACCTATGCCCATAAAGACAGCGGCGAGCATGACGATATTTCCGGGAAGCCGGCTGCTGTAAGCATTCCAGCCGACTGCAAACACCAGCATGGCAATCACGACAGAGACCGTCTCAAGCAGCATGTGCAGCGGCAAATAATGGGCAATTCCCTTCATACCAGTCACTGCCGGAATGAAAAAGTATGACGCGGTCAGGACCAGTGTCAGCAGCACAAGCGTAAATATGACTTTACGCATTGAGGCACGGTGGGTCGGGTGCAACGGGAAAAAATACTTAGATTCAAATGGGTAAAGGTTCATAGTTGGATTATACAAATATAAAATTAAAATATATTAATCGGCTATTGAACAAAATATAAAATAAATTTATAGAGTGCTGTGTCTGCTCAACTTTGACTAGGATTTTTTCGCAACGCATTGGAAAGCGGCTGTTATCGTAAAATAAGCTTCTGTTTGAATTTTTTTTGGGGGTATTGGATGTTTCATCCTGTGACGCAGCTCTCTTTGTTGTATCGAAGCGAGGCTTCAGTTGAGATTACAGGATTCTTTGTCCGGGCTTTTTGATCTTGAACCCGGTTCCGAGACGGTGATGTCTATCTTACCTCTTTGTATTTTCTTTTCGGGCTGCGGGAGAAGGTTTTACAAAGGAGACCTTGTCTGTTTGTCTGATCCCGGCAACGGTTTCACTCGGTGAATCTTTTACCTGGCCGCTCTTTAATCTGGTCTCCTGCATTTTTATTGCCTCTTCTCGCAGCTTTCGCGTTGCTTCTGCCGCTTTGGCTTCAAACTCGCTATGTTTCTGGCTGCGTATTTTTGCTCTTTCTTCATCGTTCTCTACGATCGATGTGCCGGTTTTACTCTGGGCACGGATAGGTTCGTTAACCGGCGGTATAAGTGCCGGAAGAGTGAAATAGAACGGGCGGTCCTTTGGCAGGTCGATATGGGGCTTAAGCTGCTGATTGCGTCGGCGGTGACTGGTGAGTTCACTTCTGAGTTCTTTTAACTCCAGACCTTCGCGTTCGGCGAAGGTTAGAAAGTCCTGTGTGAAAGTGTCAGAATCGTTGATTGTATCGGGATAGCTGGCGGTAAAGATGCTGAAATCATCAACATATTGGATCGGAGCAAGTGCCTTCTCTTTCATAGCGAATGACGAACCAAAATGTGCCATATCCCCGTTGTCCAAAATGATAATATTGAGACGGTTATGGGCTTTCTGCATTCCTGCGTAGATGGACTTTAGTGGAATACCCTGACGTGAAATCATCTTCTCTTCATGAATGCCGCTCTCCACAGGAATAAGATAGTTCTTTCCCTCTGTCTGAACAATCTGACCGCTGAAGTAGACCAGTCCGATGCTGCCGGAATGCATCTTCCTGTTGAAGTTTCTTAACAGATGAATAAAGCTTCGCTTATCCAGGTTTTCACCGTAGTAGACATAAAAACCGCTCTTTTCCAGAAAGCTGCGAATCTTGCGGGCATTTTCTACCGGTACTTCCGAAGGATGGCCTTCATAGTTGCTGTTGCCGATGACAAGAGCGATGCGGGGCTCCTCTTTCATTGTTTCAAGTGTGGGAAGCGCCCAAAGAGAAAGTACAAAAAGTGATAAAATAAAAGTGATACGCATCATAAAACACGGTCCTTGTTTTTTAATAGCAGTTATTCTATCGGACTTTACTTTATAAAAGCATATATGGTCTGTTTTGGATATTTCTTTGAAAAAGAGGGTAACAAAAGAGGTTTCTGCCGATGCGCTTTCAGCAGGGAGTACTATTTACTATTTTCCCGGGTAAGATAGATCCAGTAATCTTTATGGGTATAACCCTGGTTGAGAAAGTAAAGCTGCAAGATGAGAACACGATAAAGTGTGATCAGGACTTTGGCAAAAGGCAGAAGAAGCATTAAGACCATCCAGAACGGCTGCTGCTTTGCGCCTTTTGAAAGCAGCATCTCCTCAACTCCGATATTGAGGCTGAGATACCAGCCAAAAAGAAAAGAGAAGACAAAATTCAAGATAATGCCGAAAAGTATATCTGCGTTGAACCCTATGATGGATTTGAGATATCGATGCGTATTAATTACCAGGCCCCTATATTCGAACAGACATTTACATTCAATCCGGAAAAGAATTCCTTTACAGGTGAGATAGCCCCGGCCCGAACTTTTAATACATTTGAAAATATCGGTATGGCCCAGAAAATGGGAAAAGTAGGTGGCGGCTACCTTGACTCACACATAATAATCCATGACGGGGAAGTTATTAATACAAAACTAAAATATCCGGATGAATTTGTAAGACATAAAATACTGGATATTATCGGTGACCTATATCTATTAGGGCATCCCATCCGGGGAAAAATAAAAGCCAACATGACTTCACATGGATTTAATCATGCCTTTGCGCAGAAAATATATAATTGCTATCAAAAGGCGTGATTTTATTGAAACTTTTATCAATAATAACTGTCTATATATGAAGATAAGGTGAATTTTATAATCTCTATAAGGCATTACAGATTTTGAGTTGAATATTGGAACCATTGATGGTATCCATGTTCATCTTTTTGAAAATTTAAATTCTCTTAGTAGTGTTTCTTTTTTTCCCAACCACATTAACAAAATTGCATCTAAAATTAAGACTTGTGTTTTACATTGTGTATTCGTTCGAACGCTAAATATTATGTACTTTGCATGCCAGAGGAGGAAAGATGATTTATTCGCAGGCAGTAAATGTTAAAAGAAACAACGCGTTAATCTTCGAGGAAAACAGGGCAAAGAAAATAAATCCCCTGCTTCAAAAGGCAGCCTTCATCCTTTTTTTCACACTCTGTTTTATTCTGCTTATATCAGATTATACATTCTCGCAGGGAGGCTCCAGTTATTATGACCCCCGGGATGAGACTTTTAAATTGCTGGGGTTAAAAAGGGCAAAAGAGAATTACGAATTGGCCAAAAAAGAACTGGAACGTAACAAAGTCTTATTAGAAGAAGGCCAGATATCCCAGAAAGTTTATGAAGACATTCAAAAGCAGTACAACAGCGCTGAAGTGGATTATCAGCAGCAGCAGTTGGCCGTTCTTTTTGAAGATCAATATATAACAATAAACAATGCCGTTAAATACAGCAGTGAATCAGGTGAAAAAATTGTTAAAATTACTCTAAACAACAGTTCCGGTGGAAGTGCAGACTTAAAGAAGCTT
>CAZNQJ010000165.1:0-4517 GCA_964575205.1 uncultured Campylobacterales bacterium
GTGCTTTTGTTCCCCCGCTTAACACTCTACTAACACTCTTCTCCTATACTTCGGCAAAATTAATATATAAAGATGGTAATATGAAAACAACAAACAGTCGAAGGAACTTCATCAAACTCTTGGGCCTGGGTGCCGTCGCAAGCACATCGACGCTACTGGCTGCAGGCCGTGGAAAAAACAAACAGGCGAGCACCTTGACAGAGGAGCAGAAAGACAACCTCTTCTTCATCTTCCAGGAAGAGAAAGTAGCCAGAGATGTCTATATTACCCTGGGCAAGCTCTATCCGGACGAGTCGACCTTTGCCAACATCCAGCTCTCCGAACAGGAGCATATCCTCTCCGCCCAGGTGCTGTGTGAACGTTACGGTATCGATACCTCATACGTGAACCTCTCTTTGGAAGAGGACTATGTCGGGCAGTTTGAGCTTCTCGCTATGCAGGAACTCTACAATCAGTGTATCGAACTCGGGCAGGCGTCGCACCTCGAAGCGCTCAAAGTCAGCCGTCTGATCGAAGTGACCGATATTGAGGACCTTGACGATGCGGCGGAAGGGATGCCGGCAGATGTCGTCGAAGTATTTGGAAACCTGAAAGAGGGAAGTCTTAACCACCTGGATGCCTTTGAAAAAGCTATCGCGAGAGCAGAATAGAGGCAGGTAGGATGTCGGCTGTCAACGAGCAATGCAAAGAGACACTCACTGCGTCTCTTTGCGCCTATTATGATGCGCTGAATAGAGGAGATCTGAAGACGATCTCCGCGCTTATGACAAGAGAGTCCTATCAGCTCACATTGGAGACCTTGGGCTTCAAGCGTGCGTTCAAAGACGATGGTTTTAAAACACTGCTCAAAAAGAGCGCAGAGGACGCCACCGCACTCAAAGAGGTGGAAAGACGCCTCGGTGACGATCTGGCACAAGAGGCGAGAGCGCACCGGATAGAAGTGATACGCTTTGAATCGAAAGGCCCGGACCGTATTACACTCCACTACGAAGAGGACTCCCGTCCGAAAAAGCTCTACTTCTCATCTTCTCCTTCGGGATGGAAGATCGACTACAAAGCCGGCCGTCAAAGATCGTAAAGCCTTTTTTGGCCCGGCACGCCTGACATCTCATCCGCATGGATATCTTCAGCGAAGCGCGGGAGCTCTACATCTCCTGCTTATGCTATAATCACGAAAACTGATATATAAACAATGAGTGCATCATGATCAATTTAAAAGACCCCAAATTCTATAATAATCGCGAACTTTCCTGGCTTCAGTTCAATACCCGTGTCCTGAGACAGGCTCAGGACGAATCGCAGCCTCTGCTTGAACGTCTAAAATTTCTGGCCATCTACGGTACCAATCTCGACGAGTTCTATATGATCCGTGTTGCCGGCCTTAAAAAACTCTTCTCCGCCGGCGTGATGGTATCGGGAGCCGATCGGTTTACCCCGCTGCAGCAACTCCGCGAGATCCGGAAATATCTGCATCAGGAGCTTCAGGTGGTCGAATTCACCCTTTCAGAGATCCTGAAAAAACTGGAGAAAGAGGGGATCTTTCTCAAAACGTATGACGAGGTCAATCAGCAGCAGAAATATGAGCTGAACCGCTATTTTACCGAACAGATCTATCCGGTCATCGTGCCGATCGCCGTCGATTCGACCCACCCTTTTCCGCATCTCAACAACCTCAGTTTCGGTCTGATCATCAAGCTCAAAGACCTCGATGACGAGACGATTGAACGCAATGGCATTGTCCGTATTCCCCGCGTTCTTCCCCGTTTTGTCGAACTTGAAAACGGCATCTATGTGCCGGTAGAGAGTGTCGTCGCCCGGCATATCAGTGAGCTGTTTCCCGGTTACGCGCTGCAGGAGTACGTGCCGTTCCGTGTTACCCGAAATGCCGACATCACCATCGAGGAAGAGGAGGCGGATGATTTTATGGAGATCCTTGAAGAGGGGCTGCGTCTGCGTAAAAAAGGGGAGCTGGTGCGCCTGGAACTCGGCGTCGAGCCGGACCCTGACCTGCTTAACTTCTTTAACCGTCATACCAATATCTTTAAAGACGACATCTACCGCTGCACCAATATTCTCAGTCTCGGCAGTCTCTGGCAGATCGTCGGCAACAAACATTTTGCCCACCTGGTCGTTCCCCCGTTTAAACCGCGTCTTCTGCCGCCCTTTGACGGCAACGAGAACATCTTTAGCGGCATCGATAAGCAGGATATCCTGATGTACCATCCCTACGAGAGTTTTGAACCGGTGGTCAAGCTGATCCAATCTGCGGCAAAAGACCCCGATGTTGTCTCCATCAAGATAACGCTCTACCGCTCAGGTACCAATTCGCCTATCGTCAATGCCCTGATGCAGGCGGCGGAATCCGGCAAGCAGGTCACCACCATGGTCGAGCTTAAAGCCCGTTTCGATGAAGAGAACAACCTTCTCTGGGCGAAAGCACTGGAAAATGCCGGTGCCCATGTCATCTACGGTATCCCCGGTTTCAAAGTCCATGCCAAAGCGGCGCTCGTTACCCGCCGTGTCGACGGCAAACTGAAACAGTACGCCCACCTCGCGACCGGCAACTATAATCCGCAGACAGCCAAGATCTACACCGACGTCTCCTATATGACCTGTAAAGAAGAGATCACGAATGATCTTACCCGTTTTTTCCACTTCCTGACAGGATTCAGCAAAAAAGGTAAACTCAACAAGCTCTATATGGCACCGACACAGCTCAAACCGAAGATACTCTCGATGATACAGAATGAGGCAAAAAAAGGGAGCGAAGGCCATATTATTGCCAAGATCAATTCGCTTGTTGACGAAGATGTCATCCGCGGGCTCTACAAGGCATCGCAGGCCGGCGTCAAGATCGATCTTATCGTACGCGGCATCTGTTCGCTTAAACCCGGCATTGCCGGTGTAAGCGAAAATATCCGTGTCGTTTCGATTATCGGCCAATACCTTGAACATGCCCGTATCTTCTACTTCAAACACTCCGCACCGCAGCTCTTCATCTCAAGTGCTGACTGGATGTCACGTAATCTTGTGCGCCGCATCGAGCTGTTGAGCGGTATTGAAGATAAAGAGAGTGCGGAGAAGCTGCTCAACATTCTGCAGCTTCAGATCTCCGACAACGTACTGGCCCATGAACTTCACAGTGACGGAAGCTACCATAAAGTAAAAAATGATCCGAGCAAGATCATCAACAACCAAAAACTTTTCGAAAGTCACACCAATAAGGTCTATAAAGCACTCAAGAAAGAGACGCCGAATTATGTACAGAAATTGGCCGCACGGCTGTTAAAAGAGAGCTAATAGATAAAAAGAGGCATACGATGATATATACGTTTAAAAAATGGACCCCTGCACTTGGGGCAGGAAGCTGGGTTGCCCCTTCGGCCGATGTTGTCGGCAATGTCACAATGGGACAGGAGTGCTCGATCTGGTTCGGCTGCGTGGTCCGCGGCGATGTCCACTACATCACGATCGGTGACCGCACCAATATTCAGGATTTGAGCATGATCCATGTGACCCATTATAAAAAAGAGGATATGAGCGACGGCAATCCCACCGTCATCGGCTCCGATGTCACCATCGGCCACAGGGTGATGCTGCACGGCTGTACAATCGAAGACGGCTGCCTGATCGGCATGAGTGCCACCATTTTGGACGGTGCCGTAATCGGCAGAGAGTCTATCGTCGGTGCCGGCGCTCTGGTCACCAAAAACAAGGTGTTTCCGCCGCGTTCGCTGATCATGGGCAGCCCCGCAAAGGCGGTGCGTGAACTCAGCGATGAGGAGGTTAAAGAGCTCTATGCCTCCGCAAAACGCTATGTCGCCTTTTCCCGGGAATATCTAGCTATCTAGCTGATGGATATTTTTCTACTCACGGATATTATCGGTATCATCGCATTCAGTCTGAGCGGTTTTATAGTAGGCGTACGCAACAGCCTCGACCTTCTGGGCATTGTTATCGCCGCATCACTCACCGCTTTGGGCGGCGGCATTCTGCGCGATGCCCTGCTTCACCGCACCCCCTTCGCATTCAGCGAGTACTATCCGGCAACGACCCTTGCCATAACAATCATCGTCGCTTTTGCTTTTCAGTCCCTGCGCTCCGACAAGATCGAGCATAAATGGCTCTTCGTCGTCAGCGATACGATCGGCCTGATCGCCTTCAGTATTACCGGAGCCCTGCTGGCCATCGGTGCGGACTATAACGTTTTCGGTATCATTATCCTGAGCTTCCTGACCGCTGTCGGCGGCGGGGTGACACGTGACGTCATGATCAACCAGGTCCCCTCCGTACTGGTCAGCGACTTTTACGGCTCGATCGCACTGATCGTCGGCATCATGCTTGCCGGGCTCAACTACTTCGAAGTCATGTCCGACCTCTCCGTTTTGGGCGTCGGACTGGCCAGCATACTGCTGCGTCTTATTGCCTACAAAAAAAAGTGGCAATTGCCGAAAATAAGTTAGTTAAGCGTTAAGCGTTAAGCGTTAAGCGTTAAGCGTTAAGCGTTAAGCGTTAAG